>VAZR01000113.1 GCA_005888515.1 Alphaproteobacteria bacterium
CTCGGGGGAAGGAAACCCTGAATCACTCAACACATGATTAACCAAAAGAGGATTTCGGAACGCGCGGTCTACTTTGCCTTCTCGGCGTCCGCGGCGACTTGCATCTTGATGATCTTGTCGGGGTTCGCGACCACGCCGTTGCGGGCCTGGTCCCCTTTCTTGATCTTGTCGACGTATTCCATGCCCGAGGTAACCTGACCCCAGATCGTGTACTGCCCGTCGAGAAACGGCGCCGGCGCGAACATGATGAAGAACTGGCTGTCGGCACTGTTGGGATCGGTAGCGCGCGCCATCGATGTCGTGCCGCGGACATGCTTCTCGCTGGAGAATTCCGCTTTCAGCTTATGCCCGGAGCCGCCCGTGCCGGTGCCGGTCGGGTCGCCGGTCTGCGCCATAAACCCGTCAATGACGCGGTGGAACGGCACCCCGTCGTAAAAACCGCGGCGGGCGAGCGCCTTGATCTGGGCGACGTGTTCGGGCGCCAAATCGGGGCGCATCGCGATGACGACACGGCCGGCCGGTACGTCGAGATAAAGCGTGTTTTCAAGATCTGCCGCCATGGCCGTACCTCCCAGTACCAGGGCCGCGATCACCGGAACGAGCCCGCCCAATAGTGCTTTCATTGATGAGAACCCCACTCGCCGCAAGCTTATCCAAACAGGCTGCGCGGCGACAGCGGCTAATCGGCACGGGTCATCGGCATGCGCCGGCGCTCGTACCAGCCACCGCGGCGGAAACGGTCAAGATAAGTCGGCAGAATGGCCTCGACCGCGGTCGGCGTGATGCCGAGCGTCGCCAAAGTCAGGGCGCCGGACGAAACGACATTGTCACGCTTCAACAGCTCGACTTGGTCGGGCGTCAATGGCGGGTTCGGCAGAATCGCCATCAGCCGTGCCTGCAATGAAGCAATGCCGAACGGGATGTCGACCAACAGGCGCTTGCGGTGAATCTCGTCGAGCAGCAGCTCCATCAGCGCGCGCAAGGTGTAGACCTTGGGGCCGCCGAGCTCGTAGGTGCGCCCGGCGCTGGCGGGGTCGTCGAGGCAGCGCACTACGGCATCGGCGACATTGCCGACATAGACCGGCTGGAACCGGGTCAATCCGCCGCCGATCAGCGGCAATGCCGGCGAGACCATCGCCAGCGCGGCGAAGCGGTTGAAGAACTGGTCTTCCGGACCGAACACGATCGACGGGCGCAGGATCGTCGCGGTCGGGAACGCGTCGCGCACGGCCTGCTCGCCGGCGGCCTTGCTGCGCGCATAGGCCGACGAGGCGCGCGGGTCGGCGCCGATTGCCGAAATATGAATAAACCGCGCGGCCCCGGTCTCGCGCGCCAAACGGGCGAGGCGGGCCGGCGCGGTGTGGTGCACCATATCGAAGCGCTGGCGGCCGCTCTCGCGCAGGATGCCGACGCAATTGATGACCGTGTCATTGCCGGCGAGAACCGCCGGCAGCAGCTTCTCGTCGTCGATACCGACGTTGAGCAGACCGACCTGGCCGACATCGCCCTTGAGCTTCAGGAATTTGGCGGAGCCGGCGTGACGGGCGGCGACCGTCAGAACATCGCCGCGTTCGGCGAGCCGCTTGACGATGTAGCGCCCGATGAACCCCGACCCGCCGAGGATCGCCACCCGGTGATTCATGCCTGTTCCCTTGAAGCGCGCCGCGCCTTAGCAAAACCGCCGGTGATGAGCAACATCTCTCCGCTTGCCGTGTCTGTTATAGATACGGGGCGGCTCCGGGGGTAAGCAGCCATTCCCGCTCATGCTATATTAAGAGCATGAATGCCCAGGACGCGCTTGAAATTCTGCGCTCTTGCGAAAGCGCCCTTCGTGCCCGAGGCGTGCGGCACGCGGCCCTCTTTGGGTCGGTAGCGCGCGGTGATAATCATCCTGAGAGCGATGTCGATATACTGGTGGACGCAGGCCCCCTCCAGGATCGCCTGATACGTTTTTGGAAGCTGACCCCATTGGCCGAGATTGACGTAGGTCGATGCTTGCGTTTGTCCCTCCCACCAGCCGGGGTAGTAATAGAACTTCGCGACCTTGTAGAAGCCGAGCTTCTCGTCGTCATACGGCCCGACCCATTCGGCCGCATCGATCGTGCCTTTTTCCAGGGCGGGATAGATGTCTCCGCCCGGGATCTGCTGCGCCACGACCCCGAGCTTGCCGAGCACCGCGCCGCCCAGCCCACCGATGCGGAACTTGACCCCCTTGAGATCGTCGACGGTCTTGATCTCCTTGCGCCACCAGCCGCCCATCTGAGCCGCGGTGTTGCCCATGGGTATGTTGTAGATGTTGTAGTCCTTGAAGAAGGCCCGCATCAGCTCCATGCCGCCGCCATGCGTCATCCAGGCGTTTTGCTGCCGCGCATTCATGCCGAACGGGATCGTGCAGTCGAACGCGAAGGTCGGGTCCTTGCCGACAAAATAATAGCTGGCCGAATGACCCAGCTCGACCGTGTTGTTCTGCACCGCGTCGAGGACCTGGAAGGCCGGCACGATCTCGCCGCCGGCGAAGACCCTGATTTGGAATTTGTTGTCGGTGGCGTCGGCGACCCGCTTGGCCATGTATTCGGCGGCGCCGTACAGCGTATCGAGGCTTTTGGGGAAGCTTGAAGCCAGCCGCCATTTGACCTCGGGCTGCGATTGCGCGATCGCCGGCGCCGCCAGTGCCGCGCCGACCAGTCCGACACCGCCTCCCGCAATCAGGCTCCGCCGCCGCATGACGATCCTCCTCCGTTTCCCGGCCAGCGCCGCCGGCTGGCGCAATTTTATAACGAACGCGGTCTAGAGATATCGCAACCAAAGGTAAAGGGTGCTGATGCCGACGCTGATCAGCATCAGGCCGAAGGCGTGCTTGGTATAGGTCAGAAACCCGAACTCGACCCCGTTGCGCTCGGCGATGCCGGCGACCGTCAGATTGGCGGAGGCGCCGATCAGTGTGCCATTGCCGCCGAGGCAGGCGCCCAGCGACAGCGCCCACCACAGCGGGGTCAGCTGCTCGGGACCGCCGAGATGCGGCGCCAGCTCGCGGATGAGCGGGATCATCGCCGCGACAAACGGGATGTTGTCGACGATCGCCGACAGGATCGCCGATCCCCACAGGATCGCGAGCGCCGTCGCCGTCGGATCGTGCCCGGTCGCGGCGATCAGCTGCTGCGCCGCCAGGCTGAGCAGCCCAGCCGCGTCGATGCCGTGCACGATGACGAACAGCCCGAGGAAAAAGAAGATCGTGATCCAATCGACCTCGGCAAAGGTCTCGGTGACCCTGAGCGTCTGCTTTTCCTTTTCGCGGTGATGCTCGATATTGTGGAACAGCATCAGGATCGCGGCGCCGAACAGCGCGATCGTGCCGGGCTGCAGGTTGAGCGGCCCAGCCGCGACGAAAGCGGCGATCACGGCTCCGATCACCAACAGCGAAGTGCGCATCAGCGGCGGGTCGGTGATCATGCCGCGCTCGTCAAGCGCCATGACCCGCGCCCGCGCCTCGGGGCTGGCCCGCATCGCTCGGCCCCAGATCAGGTGGGTCGCGAGCAATTGCGCCGCCATCACAACAATTATGACTGGCGTCAGGGCGATCACGAAATCATTGAAGCTGAGATGTGCCGCCGAACCGATGATGATGTTGGGCGGATCGCCGATTAATGTCGCGGTGCCGCCGATGTTCGAGGCGAATACCTCGGCGAACAGAAACGGGTAGGGCGGGCTCTCGAGGAGCCGGGTTACCGATAATGTGACCGGCGCGATCAGCAGCACGGTCGTGACGTTGTCGAGAAAGGCTGACAGGACTGCCGTTATCAGCGACAGCATCGCCAGCATGGTCCAGGCCTGGGCGCGGCCCTTTTTGCAGGCCCACACCGCCAGATATTCGAACATGCCGCAGCGCCGCGCGATCGCGACCAGCACCATCATCCCGGTCAACAGCGCGATTGTGTTGAAATCGATGCCGCGAATTGCCTCGTCCTGGCTCAAGACCCCGGAGACGATCATCGCGCCGGCGCCGAGCATCGCGATGATCGAGCGGTTGATCCGGTCCGCGATGACGAGAACGTAGGTCAGGGTGAACAGGATCACCGCCACCCAGACCTGAGCGGTTCCGTCGGTCCCTGCGGCGGCGATCTGATGCATGCACGATCCCTTCTTCTGCCTATAGTGCCGCCCGGTTGATCGTCGGAAACGATATCGGCAAAGGGGCGGCGCGGTGGAGCAACGCAATCTCGGACGTTCCGGGCTGATCGTCTCGGCGGTCGGGCTCGGCTGCAACAATTTCGGCGGGCGCAGCGACTATGCGGCAACCCGCGCGGTCGTGCACAAGGCGTTGGATCTCGGCGTGACGCTGTTCGACACCTCGGATACCTATGGCGAGGATGGCGCCTCCGAGGAATATCTCGGGCGCGCTCTCGCCGGCCGGCGGAACGACATCGTCCTCGCCAGCAAATTCGCCCGGCCGATGGATAGCGAAGGCAGGCTGCGGGGCGCCTCGCGGCGCTACATCATGTCGGCCGTCGAGGCCAGCCTGAAACGCCTCAACACCGATTACATCGACCTCTACCAGCAGCACATCGCCGATCCGAAGACGCCGATCGAGGAGACCCTGCGGGCGCTCGACGATCTCGTGCATCAGGGTAAGGTCCGTTACATTGGCTGCTCGACGCTGTCGGCCTGGCAGGTCGTCGAGGCGCAGTGGGTCTCGACCCATTTCGGCCTCGAACGCTATGTGTCATGCCAGGAGCGCTACAGCCTGCTCGACCGCGATCTCGACCGTGAGCTGATGCCGGTCATCGAGGCTTATGGGGTCGGGCTGATCCCGTTCTCGCCCCTGGCGGACGGGCTTTTGACCGGCAAATACCGCCGCAACGCGCCGATGCCTGCAGGCGCCCGATTGACCACCACTCAGCGCGCCGCCGAGCGCCGGTTGACCGACCGAAATTGGTCCATCGTCGAACGCCTCTCTGATTTCTGCGAAGCGCGCGGACACAGCCTGTTGGAGCTGGCCCTCAGCTGGTT
>VAZR01000114.1 GCA_005888515.1 Alphaproteobacteria bacterium
ACCCGGAAATAGGCGGTCAAATTATCGACCGTGCCATGTTGTGCCGCTGCCGGCGTCTCCGTGTCGAAGGCGATGCGCGTCGAGTTGCCCTTGACGCTGCCGTCAGGCCGATAATCGACCTGGTCGTGCCGCTCGACCCCATTGCGGCGCGTCTCGCTGCGGAACAATTCGGGCTGTGCTGAGGCAGGGAGCAGCCGGCCCACTGTCGTGGCGCGGGTGGTCTGGTCCACAACAAGACCGGCGACACCGGTCGTCGCATAGTGACTGTTGATTGCGTAGCGGTCGCCGGACTCCTCGACCGAGGTGTTCAGCGTCAGCACGTGGAGACCCATCAGGCCGTACACTTCTACGCGCATCGAAACGCGGTCGGCGGCGATGGTCGGCGCCGCAAACGCAAATGGCCCGAGCGCGACGAGCAGCGTGGCGCCGAGCCGGCGTAGGGTCATCGACACTGGATCCATCAGCCAATCACCTCAGCCGACATGCGGATCCCCGAGGGATTTAGACAAAGTTCGCTCTTTTTCGCCTACTCGGCAACGACAATCGTGGAGTCTCTGCCCTAGGTTGCCCAGTCAGCCGAGGCTTGCGGCACCCAACGCCCTGCGGCGTAGCTGCAGAAAATGGCGTATCGCCGGATTGGCTTCGAGCCGCAATCGTCCTCCGCCTCGGGAATCGGGACCGCTCGGTTCATCGCGAGGACCGGCGATCTAGCCGCGGCCGTGCGGCGGGCGGTCAGATCAGGAAAATCGCCATCCCGATCAGGATCAGCACGATCACCAACAGCGAGATTTTGATGAACCAGGTAAACCCGATCCAGGTCCGGCGATGCCGTTCGAGTTCTGGGTCTATCGCCGTCATCGCCGCCTCGCTGATCGGGAAATTTCCGCGCGAGGTATAGCCTAACCGCGCCCTGAGGCAAGCGCCTCCAGCGGGTTCAGCGCCGCGATGTCGGGCGGCATCCCGCCCGCCACAATCACCCGATTGCCTTCGATCCGCAGCCGCCCTTCGGCATAGAGCCGAACTGCCAGCGGGTAGAGCCGATGCTCGGCGGCGAGAATGCGGGCGGCAAGGCTGTCCTGGTCGTCATCATCATGCACCGGCACGACGGCCTGCGCGATGATCGGTCCGGTATCTATCTCGGCGCGCACGAAATGCACCGTGCAGCCGGAAAACCGCACCCCTGCGGCAAGTGCCTGGCGCTGCGGATGCAGCCCCGGGAAGGCCGGCAACAGCGAGGGGTGGATGTTGACCATCCGGTCGCGCCACGCCTCGACAAAGCTTGTGTCGAGAAGGCGCATGAAGCCGGCGAGCGCCACCAGTTCGACCCCGCTTTGCCGCAGCGCCGTCTCGGCCGCGGTTGCGAAGACCGTGCGGTCCGGTTCGGCGATGATCTGGCGCGCGATTCCGGCCTGCGCCGCCCGCTGCAGCCCTAGTGCCTCGGGCAGGTTGCTGATCACCAGCACGATCTCGGCCGGATAGGCCGGATCTGCCGCGGCGTCGATCAGGGCCTGCAGGTTCGAGCCGCGACCGGAGATCAGCACGCCAACCCTGAGCCTGGCCACCACAGCGCCTCCGCCCCCGGAGTAAAGGTCGTCCACAGCCGGCGGCGCGGTCGGTTCCGCTTCCGGCTGTCGATGGCGTTGCCGCGAAAACTGCGTTATGAGCAAGTGTCGGGCCGCGGCGCCGCGACGATACGGGATCGAGGCCCGTTTGCAATGAGCTTGCAAGGACTTTGCCGCTGATGCTTGCCGATCGGGTCGGCGGCCTTGTCGCCGCCGGTTTGCTGCTGCTGTTGCTGGTCGTAATTCCGGCCGCGCCGGCTTGGGCGGAGGATGATCCCTATTCGGTCACGGTCAGCGTCGATGCGACCAGCGATACGATCGGCAAGGCGCGCGAGATGGCCCGCAGCGACGGCCAGCGCAAGGCCCTCGCCGCGCTCGCCGAGCGGCTGTCCGGATCGCCCAAAAGCGCGACCAGATTACCGAAGCTCGACGACAAGGCCCTCACCGATCTGGTCGCCAGCTTCGAGGTCGCCAACGAGCGCATGTCGACTGTTCGCTATGCCGCCGATATGACCATTCACTTCCGCCCGGCCGATGTGCAACGCGTGCTGCAGAAGGCCGGGATTTCCCCCGCTGGCGAAGGCGCCGCCGAGGGAGGAAAACCCGAGGGCGGAAAATCCCTGGTATTGATCCCGGTGTATCAAGCCGGTTCGACCGCCGTTCTGTGGGATGATCCCAACCCGTGGCGTGAGGCCTGGGCGCAACAGCCGCCGCCGACTGGCGCGGGGGCCGGCGCGGCACGCTTCCGCGTGCCGCTCGGCGATGCCGGCGATATCGCCGTGATCGACGCCAGCAAGGCGCGCGCCGGAGACGCCGCGGCGCTCGCCAAGATCGCGCAGCAGAACGGCGGCGATGAGGTGATCGTCGCCCTGGCCGTGCCGCGCGGCCTCCCCGGGAACCCCACTGCCAGCCCCGCTGGGCTCGCGGCGGGACTCGATATCACGGTGCGGCGCTACCGCGCCGGCCAGCCGGTCGACGACCATTCCGATGCGGTGACCGCCAACCCCGGCGAGCGCCCCGAGCAGCTTTTCCGGCGCGCCGTGGGCGTCATCGCCGCCGATATCGAGAGCGGCTGGAAGAAGGCCGCGCTCCCGGGTTACGATCAGCAGGGAAGCCTGACTGCGGTTTTGCCGATTACCGGGCTCGACGATTGGGTGC
>VAZR01000073.1:0-11493 GCA_005888515.1 Alphaproteobacteria bacterium
ACTCCGACCATCCGGTGCGAGATCGGATCCATCAGCCGGAAGGTGTCGCTCGCCGTCGCGGTGCCGGCGCCGGACAGCAGCGTTTCCTCGAATTCGACGAGCGGCGGCTTGACGCGCTGATACCCATGCGAGGCCAGAACACCCATCAACCGCGCGGTCACCTCGGCCTCGATCTCCGCGTCGGGCGGCAACAGATCATAAAGCCCGGCAGGCAACAGGGCCGGGTGCGGGGCGTCATTCATGGCGCATCATCGTGGCGACAAGGTCCAAGGCTTTAGAGCATTGTGTATCACGCCTGCTTTAAGAACAGGCGAAAAGCGCTGCCCGGATGGAAAAACCGCCGCACTGGCGGTCCATTGGAGGCTAAATAGGGGAGCTGACCTCGAATCCGAGCCCATCGGGAGACAACAAGATGAAGCGACGCGATGTCCTCAAATCGGCTCTCGCCGGCGCCGCCGCGCTGGCCGCGCCGTCGATCGTCCGGGCCGAAGCGCAAACCACGCTGACCTTTGTGCCGCACGCCGATCTGGCCTCGCTCGACCCGGTGTGGACCACCGCCGACATCACTCGCAATTTCTCGCTCGCCGTGTACGACACGCTTTACGCGTTCGATGCCGATTTCAACGTGCAGCCGCAAATGGTCGCGGGCGAGACCAAGTCGAGCGACGGCACGCAATGGGAGCTGACATTGCGCGACGGGCTCAAATTCCACGATGGCAGCCCGGTGCTGGCCCGCGACTGCATCGCGACAATCAAGCGCTGGGGCCAGCGCGATCCGATGGGCACGGCACTCGCCGCCCGCATCGACGAGATTGCCGCGCCGTCCGACAAGGTGATCCGCATCCGCCTGAAGAAACCATTTCCGCTGCTGACCTATGCTTTGGCCCAGGTCTATTGCGCGATCATGCCCGAGCGGCTGGCCCAGACCGATGCCGCCGAACAGGTCAAGGAGGCGATGGGCAGCGGCCCGTTCAAATTCGTCGCCGGCGAACGGGTGCCGGGCCAGCGGGTCGTGTTCGAAAAGAACCGGGACTACATCCCGCGCGACGGCAAACCGAGCTTCAACGCAGGCCCGAAGATCGTTCATTTCGACCGGGTCTTGTGGAATTTCGTGCCGGACGCTGGAACCGCATCGGCGGCGCTGCAGCAGGGCGAGGTCGATTGGTGGGAAAACCCGCCGATCGATCTCGTGCCGCAACTGAAGCGCGACAAAAATCTCGTCGTCGCGGTCAAGGACCGCACCGGCGAGATCGGCTGTCTCCGCTTCAACCATCTGCTGCCGCCGTTCGACAAGACGGCGGTACGGCGGGCCGTGCTGTCGGCGATCGACCAGAAGGACGTCATGACCGCTTTTGCCGGCGCCGAGCCGAGCATCATGAAGGTCGATGTCGGGCTGTTCGTGCCCGGGACGCCTCTTCCCAGCGATGTCGGTGTCGAGATCACCCGCGGCCCAAAGGACTACAAGAAGATCAAGCAGGAATTGGCGGCGGCCGGTTACAATGGAGAGAAGATCGTGGTACTCGCCGCCACCACGATCCCGTCGATCTGGGCCGAGGCTTCGGTCGCAACGGATGTCTTGAAGCAGATCGGCATGGATATCGATCTGCAAGCGCTGGAATGGGGCGCAGTCGTGTCGCGCCGCGCCATCAAGGAGCCGATCGACCGCGGCGGCTGGAACATCTTCTATACTTACCTCGGCGGCTTCGGAAACATCTCGCCCGGGCCCAATATTGCGATCCGCGGTACCGGCACGAAAGCCTGGTTCGGCTGGCCGACCGACCCGGAGATGGAGGCGCTGCGCGAGTCCTGGTTCGAGGCGCCAGATCTAGCGGCACAGCAGAAAATCTGCCGCGAGATGCAGGTCCATTTCTGGCAGAACCCGGGGTACGTGCCGCTCGGCATGTACGACGCGCCGATGGCCTTCCGCTCCTATTTGCAGGACGTGCGCGACGGCTGGCCGCAGTTTTACGGCGTTCGCCGGGCGTAGCCCGGCCAGCTTTAACCAGAATGAAGGGATAACCTATACTTCGGGGTTAATTTTACCGATATCTATTGCACTTCTCGGTGGAAAGTATCAGTATAAGCACTGCATCGTCATCTTCCCCCCTCGACGGTGCAAAGAACGCTTCCGTCCTCCTCGACGGGGCTCGAAACCCCGGCCACCCCCCGGCCGGGGTTTCGCATTTCTGGACGGACGCTCTAAGTGCCGGACGTACTCGGGCTTGCCGGTTTTGCGCCCTAGAAACGCATCGCCTTTGCCTGGATCACATTGGGCAAATGGCGCACCGTCTCGATCAGATCCGGGGTCAGCTGCTGATCAACCTCCACCAGCGCAATCGCGTCACGGCCCGGGGCGGTGCGGCCGAGATGGAAGGTCGCAATGTTGACCGCGGCCGCCCCGAGCGCGTTACCGAGCGCGCCGATAAAACCCGGTTTGTCATAGTTACGAACAAACAGCATGTGATGGCCGAGCTCGGCCTCGAGCGGGATGCCCTCGATTTCGACGAGGCGCGGCTTGTTGCCGGCAAAGACGGTCCCGGCGACGCTGCGCTCCCGCCGCTCGGTCGTCACGGTCACCCGCATCAGATTCTGGTAATCGCCGGCCGCGCCGCGCCGGGTCTCGCTGACCCGGATATCGCGTTGCCGGCAGATCAGCGGCGCGTTGACCATGTTGACCGAGGCCAGTTGCGGCGCCAACAGCCCGGTCAGGGCGATTGCGGTCAGCGGCTTCGTGTTCAGCTCGGCGATGGCGCCGTCATATTCGATCGCAACGGCGCGGATGCCGGTCTCGGTCAATTGCCCGGCAAAGCTGCCGATCTGATCGGCCAGGACCATGTACGGCTTGAGGCGCGCCGCCTCCTCGGCGGTCAAGGACGGCATGTTGACCGCGTTCGAGACCGCGCCGGTCAGCAGGAAATCGGCGATCTGCTCGGCGATCTCGACCGCGACATTCTCCTGCGCCTCGGCGGTGGCGGCGCCGAGATGCGGCGTCGCGATAAAGTTCGGGTGACCGAACAGCGGATTGTCGCGCGCCGGTTCTTCGACAAAGACATCGAACGCCGCCCCGCCGACCTGGCCGCTGTCGAGCGCGGCGGCGAGATCGGCCTCGTCGACGAGCCCGCCCCGCGCGCAATTGATCAGGCGCACGCCGCGCTTCATCCGGGCGAGCGCGGCGGCATCGATCATGTTCGTCGTCGCTTCGGTCAGCGGCGTGTGCAGCGTGATGAAATCGGCGCGGGACAAGAGCTCCTCGAACGCGACCCGCTCGACGCCGAGATCGATCGCCCGCGCCGCCGACAGGAACGGGTCATGGACGAGCACCTTCATGCGCAGCCCGTGCGCCCGGTCGGCGACGATCGCGCCGATATTGCCGCAGCCGATGATGCCGAGCGTCTTGCCGCTGAGCTCGACCCCCAGGAAGCGCGACTTTTCCCATTTGCCGGCCTGGGTCGAGCGGTCGGCCGCCGGGATCTGGCGCGCCAGCGCGAACATCATCGCGATCGTGTGCTCGGCGGCGGTGATCGAATTGCCGTAGGGGGTATTCATCACGACGATGCCGCGCTCGGTAGCCGCGGCGACATCGATATTGTCGACCCCGATCCCGGCCCGCCCGATGACCTTGAGGTCGGGCGCTGCGGCGAGTAGTTCGGCCGTGACCTTGGTGGCCGAGCGCACGGCGAGACCGTGATAGCCGCCGATGCGGCTCTGCAACGCGGCCGCGCCGAGGCCGGTCGCGACCTCGGCCGCGATGCCGCGGGCGGCCAGGATCTCGACGGCGCGCGGGCTCAGCTCATCGGCAATCAGAACTTTAGGCATTCAAGGCCCCGAAATTTCCACAATGAGGCAATGAGACAGTGAGCAAGAAGCCGGCCAACAAAAAACGACCATTAGAAGCCATTGTGCGGGAGATAGGAATTTTTTGACGCTTCGCGCCTCTCGCAGTGAGTTTCTTCTCACTGCCTCACCGCCTCGTTGTGAAAGATCAGGCGGCTTTGGCCGCCTCGCACTGTTCCGCCCATGCCCAGTCGAGCCAAGGCAGCAGCGCCTCGACGTCGCTGCGCTCGACCGTCGCGCCGGTCCAGATGCGGATGCCCGGCGGCGAGGCGCGGTGGCTGGCGAGATCGTAGCCGGCGCCCTCGGCTTCGAGCCGGGCCGTCATCGCGCGCACCGTCGTGAATCGGGCCTCATCCGAAAGGCCGAGGAACCAGGGATCGACGATCTCTAGTTGCGGCGAGGTGCAGGAGCGAGTCGCCGGGTCCTTTGCGAGAAAGCGCAGCCATGGGGTGCGCTCCTCCCAGGCGGCGACCGCCGCGAGATTGCCTTCGGCGCGGGCGACGAGGCCGTCGAGGCCGCCGACCGACTCGGCCCAGCGCAGCGAGTCGAGCGCATCCTCGACGCACAGCATCGACGGCGTATTGATCGTCTCACCGCGGAAGACCCCCTCGATTAGCTTGCCGTTCGAGGTCAACCGGAACAGCTTGGGCAACGGCCAGGGCGGCGTATAGCTCTCCAGCCGCTCGACCGCGCGCGGCGACAGCGCCAGCATGCCGTGCGCCGCCTCGCCGCCGAGCGCCTTCTGCCATGACCAGGTGACGACATCGAGCTTGTCCCAGGGCAGCCGCATCGCAAAAGCGGCCGAGGTCGCATCGCAGATCATGAGACCCCGCCGGTCAGCCGCGATCCAGTCGCCGTTCGGGACCCGCACGCCCGAGGTGGTACCGTTCCATACGAACACCGTATCGCGGTCGGGATCTACCCGCGCGAGGTCCGGCAATTCGCCATAGGGGGCCTGCAGCAGCCGGAGATCGGCCGGCTTAAGCTGGCGCTGGACATCCTGGACCCAGCCCTCGCCAAAATTCTCCCAGGACAAGAGATCGACGCCGCGCGCCCCGAGCAGCGACCATAATGCCAGCTCGACCGCGCCGGTATCCGAACCGGCGACGATCCCGAGCCGGTAATCGGCTGGCATCTGCAACAGCGCGTGGGAGCGCTCGATCACCTCGGCGAGCTTGGCTACGCCCGGTTTCGAACGGTGCGAGCGGCCAAGCAAGGCGCCCGACAAAGCCGCCGCCGACCAGCCCGGCCGCTTGGCGCAGGGTCCCGATGAAAAGCAGGGATTGGCCGGCCGCAGGGTCGGCTTCTTCATACCGCCCTTCCCTCACACAGCTATGGCCCGGACCGGGCCGGATTTCGGAGGGCGGACCCTAGGCGCTGGGCCGGCACGGGTCAATGCGGCGGCACAACGACCTAGCGCGTCGCAGACCGCGACGCGCTAGAGACGATTTCCGGTTGTAACAGACTGAAACGGTTAGAAAATCGGCAGGCCGACCCCATAGGGCTGCCACGCCTTGCGGACCTGCTCCTCGACGACGAGGCCGGAGGAGGTCATCGGCGAATGGACCCTGCCGCTACCGGCTTTCGGATCGCCGAGCGTACCGACCATATGGTCGATCGTCGCCTTTTCACGCCGATGCCAAATTTTCAGGAGACGCCGGGACGAGCGCAGGTCTTTCATCGATTTCCTCCCGGGGGGTTGGAGCGACCTTACGTCGCACTTTTGTAACGCTTGGGTACAAATAGTCAATAATTAAATGCGCGGCAACCATCCAAATTCGCGAAAAGTGGCGGCTTCCGTACAACTCCTTTGGGCGTATGCTACCCGAACGCTTCTGCCGTATGGTTAAGAAAGCGCAAAAATGGGAGGCCACGCCATGCAGTACGGCCTGTTCACAATGCCGTCGCATCCGCCGGAGCGCGGATTACTCGATGGCCATCGCTGGGATCTTCAAACCCTGCGCTGGGCCGACGAACTGGGTTTCGTCGAAGCTTGGATCGGCGAGCACCATACCGCGCCGTGGGAGCCGCACCCTGCCCCCGACCTGCTGATCGCCCAGGCGCTGACCGAAACCCGCAGCATCCGGCTCGCGCCGGGCGGTTTTCTGTTGCCCTATCACCACCCGGCCGAGCTGGCCAACCGGGTCGCGATGCTCGACCACATGGCGCAGGGCCGGCTCAATTTCGGGGTGGCGGCGAGCGGATTACCGAGCGACTGGGCGATGTTCAATGTCGACGGCAATGCCGGCCAGCACCGCGAGATGACGCGCGAGGCTCTCGACATCATCCTGCAGCTGTGGAGCGCCGAAGAACCGTTCGATTATCAGGGAAAATACTGGCATGTGACCCGCACCGGGCTGATGCTGGAGACCCTGCGGCCGCATATCCGCCCGTTCCAGAAGCCGCACCCGCCGATTGGTGTCGCCGGGGTCAGCAAGGGCTCGGATACGCTGAAGCTCGCCGGCGAGCACGGCTTTTTGCCGATGAGCCTGAACCTCAACCCAAGCTATGTTGCGAGCCACTGGGAGTCGGTCGAGGAAGGGGCGCGGCGCAGCGGCCGTAACCCGAACCGGGCCGACTGGCGCCTGGTGCGCGAGATCTTTGTGGCCGACACCGATGAAGAGGCGTGGCGCCTGTCGGTTGGGGCACAAATGGGCCGCATGATGCGCGAGTACTTTCTGCCGCTGCTGACCAATGTCGGGGTCATCCAATTCCTGAAGCACGACGAGTCGGTCGCCGACAGCGATGTGACGCCGGAGTACTGCGCCCAGCACAATTGGCTGATCGGTTCGCCTGCGACCGTCGTCGAGAAGATCGAGCGCATGTACGACGAAGTCGGCGGATTCGGCAGCCTGCTCTTGTTCTGCTTTGACTACAGCGACAACCCGCAGGCCTGGCACCACTCGATGCGGCTTCTGGCGGAGGAGGTCATGCCGCGGGTGGCGCATCTCTCGCCTGTCCAGCCTGCCTCTTCATAGGGCGCGCAACCGCCCTAGCCGAACCCAGGCGCAGAGCCCATATCTCTGTCCTGCCGCGGGTGCTGGAACTTTCGTTGCATTGCCGCGTTGCGGGCGCTGCACGGATCGGGTAGGCCAGCCCGTCGCAGCCGCAATCCTGGTCTGCGGTTGATTATCAACGGCAAGGATGACGGTCGAGCGAACACCGGGTATAAGGCGCGGCGGCCCCGGAAAGAAGCGCCGGGCCGGACGATGGAACGCGTCCGCCGTTCGGCAGGAGAAGCGTATTGCAGCCCACTGATATCCGTAACCCCGACTATTTCCATAAAGTCGTCGATTGCCAGTGGGCCTGTCCGGCGCACACGCCGGTCCCCGAATATATTCGGCTGATCGCCGAGCAGCGTTATGGCGAGGCCTGGGCGATCAATTGGGAGTCGAATGTTTTTCCCGGCATCCTCGGGCGCACCTGCGACCGGCCGTGCGAACCGGCCTGCCGGCGCGGCCGCGTCGAGAAGGAGCCGGTGGCGATCTGTCGCCTGAAACGGGTCGCCGCCGACAACAAGGGCGACATCAGCGGCTACCTGCCCGCCGTTCCGAAGCAGAAGAACGGCAAGCGCATCGCGCTGGTCGGCGCCGGTCCGGCCTCGCTGACCGTTGCGCGCGATCTCGTGCCGCTCGGCTATCACTGCGTGATGTTCGACGGCGACGCCAAGGGCGGCGGCATGATGCGGACGCAGATCCCGCGTTTCCGCCTGCCCGAATCGGTCACCGATGAAGAGGTCGACCGGATCGTCGAGCTAGGCATCGAGACCCGCTATGGCCATTTCATCGGCAGCATGAAGGCATTGCTCGCCGAAGGGTGGGACGCGGTCTTCGTCGGCTCGGGCGCACCGCGCGGCCGCGAGCTCGAAATCCCGGGCCGCCAGGAGGCCGCCGCCAATATCCATATCGGGATCGACTGGCTGTCCTCCGTCTCGTTCGGCCATATCGACAAGATCGGCCGCCGCGTCATCGTGCTCGGCGGCGGCAACACGGCGATGGATTGCTGCCGCTCCTCCCGCCGCCTCGGCGGCGAGGAAGTCACGGTCGTCGTCCGCAGCGGCTTCGAGGAAATGAAGGCGTCGGCCTGGGAAAAAGAGGACGCGATGCATGAGGGCATCCCAATCCTCAATTTCCTCGTGCCGGTTGAGTTCACTCATGATAGCGGCAAGCTGACCGGCGTCTCGTTCGAGAAGGTCAAGGCCGAATACGACGCAAAGGGCCGGCGCAATTTGGTGCCGACCGGCGAGCCGCACACGCATATCCCCTGCGACGATGTGCTAGTCGCGATCGGCCAGGAGAACGCCTTCCCGTGGATCGAGCGCGATATCGGCATCGAGTTCGACCGCTGGGACATGCCCAAAGTCGATCCGACGACGATGCAATCGACACTGCCGCACGTGTTCTTCGGCGGCGACGCGGCGTTCGGCCCGAAGAACATCATCTGGGCCGTCGCGCACGGGCACGACGCGGCGATCTCAATCGACAAATTGTGCCAGGGCGAAGATGTCGCCGACCGGCCGCCCCCCGGGGTCACGCTGGTCAGCCAGAAAATGGGCATCCACGAATGGAGTTACGATAACGACATCTCGAACGATCTGCGCTACCGGGTGCCGTTACGCGACATCTCGGTGGCGCTGAAGGACATCAGAACCGAGGTCGAGCTCGGTTATGACGACAAGCTCGCCTATCTTGAAGCCGAGCGCTGCCTCAATTGCGACATCCAGACCGTCTTTACCGGGCAGTTGTGCATCGAGTGCGATGCCTGCGTCGATATCTGCCCGATGGACTGCATCACCTTCACCGCCAATGGCGCCGAGGAGGAGTTGCGCGGTCGTCTTAGTGCTCCGGCAACGGACCTTACCCAGGATCTCTATATTGGCAATTCGCTGAAGACCGGGCGGATCATGGTCAAGGATGAAGATGTCTGCCTGCATTGCGGTCTGTGCGCCGAGCGGTGTCCAACCGGCGCCTGGGATATGCAGAAGTTCCTTCTCGATATGACACAGGCTGGGCCCGCATGCCGAAGCCGCTAAAAGCCGTCAACGATTTCGTCGTCAAATTCGCCAACGTCAACGGCTCCGGCTCGGCCAGCGCCAACGCGCTGTTCGCCAAGTCGGTATTGCGGATGGGCGTGCCGGCGAGCTCACGGAATATTTTTCCATCGAACATCCAGGGGCTGCCGACCTGGTACGAGGTGCGGATCAGCGAAGGGGGTCACCTCGGGCGGCGCGGCGGCGTCGACATGATGGTCGCGATGAACCCCGAGACCTGGGACGAGGACATCGCCGAGATCGAGCCGGGCGGCTATCTGCTGTACGATTCGACAAAGCCGATGCCGGCGTCGAAATTTCGCGACGACATTGTCGTGATCGGCGCGCCGCTGACCGCGATCTGCAATCGCACCTATGATGATCCGCGCCAGCGCCAGCTGTTCAAAAACATTATCTATCTTGGGGTGCTGTCGGCGCTGCTCGACATGGATGTGCCCGCGATCGAACAGCTGATCGGCGAGCAGTTCCGCGGCAAGGATTCGCTGATCAAGCCCAATCTGCACGCGTTGCAGCTCGGCCGCGACTGGGCGAAGGAGTCGCTCGACTGCCCGCTCGGGCTCAGGCTCGAACGCCGCGACAAGGTTGGCGACCATATCTTCGTCACCGGCAATGATGCGGCCGCGCTCGGCGCCGTCTATGGCGGCGCGACGGTATGCGCCTGGTATCCGATCACCCCTTCCTCCTCCCTCGCCGAGGCGTTCCAGGCGCATTGCCGGCGGTACCGGCGCGACCCGGACAGCAAGAAAGGCCGCTACGCGATCATCCAGGCGGAGGACGAGCTGGCCTCGATCGGCCTGGTCATCGGCGCGGGCTGGAACGGCGCGCGCGCGTTTACCGCCACCTCCGGCCCCGGCATCTCGCTGATGCAGGAATTCATCGGGCTGGCCTATTTCGCCGAGATCCCAGCGGTCATCTTCGACATTCAGCGCGGCAGCCCATCGACCGGCATGCCGACCCGCACCCAGCAGGCCGACATCATCTCCGCCGCTTATGCCTCGCACGGTGACACCAAGCACGTGCTGCTGTTCCCGAAGGACCCGAACGAAGCCTTCACCTTCGCCGCCGATGCGCTCGACCTCGCCGATCGGCTGCAGACGCCGATCTTCGTGATGCTCGATCTTGATATCGGCATGAACGAATGGCTGGTCGAGCCGCTGCGCTGGGATCCGGCGCGCCGCTACGACCGCGGCAAGGTCATGACCTACGACATGCTCGAAGAGGGTCGCGAATTCGGCCGCTATCTCGATGTCGACGGCGACGGTGTTCCGTACCGCACGCTGCCCGGGACCCATCCGACGCGCGGTGCCTTTTTCACCCGTGGCACGACCAAGGACGAATGGGCCCGTTACACCGAGGAAGGCAGGCCCTACGTCGAGAACATGCAGCGGCTGCTGCGCAAATTCGAGACCGCCAAGCGGCTGGTGCCGAGCGCCATAAAACGGGAGGCCAAGGAACCGACCAAATTCGGCGCGATCTATTTCGGCTCTACGACGCCGGCGATGGAGGAGGCGCTCGACGCGCTCAAAGCCCGCGGCATCCATCTCGACACGCTGCGCATCCGCGCCTTCCCGTTTGATGACGAGGTGTTCGATTTCATCGCTGGCCACGAACGTGTCTTCGTCGTCGAGCAGAACCGCGACTCGCAGATGCGCAGCCTATTAACGATCGAGGGCGAGATCGACCCGGCGCGGCTGGTGCCGATCCTGCATTATGACGGCACCCCGATCACCGCCCGCTTCATCGTCAAGGCGATCGCCGACATGCTCGCTGTCGTCACTCTCGCGCCGCTCAAGAAGGCGCTGCCGTAATCGCATTGAGGTCCGGATGACCTATATCGCCAAGCCTCGACTGCATCACCCGAAACTGCCAACCAACGCGCTGGGCTACACCCATCGCGACTACGAGGGCTCGGTGTCGACATTGTGCGCCGGCTGTGGCCATGATTCGATCAGCGCCGCCATCATCCAGGCCTGCTTCGAGCTGGCGCTGCCGCCGCATCGCATTGCCAAACTGTCCGGCATCGGCTGTTCGTCGAAGACGCCGACTTATTTCCTCGGCCAGTCGCACGGCTTTAACAGCGTGCACGGGCGCATGCCCTCGGTGTTGACCGGCGCCAATCTCGCCAATCGCGACCTGATCTATCTCGGGGTCTCCGGCGATGGCGATTCCGCCTCGATCGGCCTCGGCCAGTTCGCCCATTGCATTCGCCGCGGCGTCGACATGGTCTATATCGTCGAGAACAATGGCGTTTACGGGCTGACCAAGGGCCAGTTCTCGGCGACCGCCGACAAGGGCTCGAAAGCACGGCGCGGCGCCGTCAACACCGACTCGCCGATCGACCTGGTCGCGATGGCGCTGCAACTGGGCGCCTCCTATGTCGCGCGCAGCTTCTCGGGCGACAAGTCCCAGCTGGTGCCGCTGATCAAGGCGGCGATCCAGCACAAAGGCGCCGCTTTTATCGACGTGATCTCGCCGTGCGTCGCGTTTAACAACAATCCGGAATCGACCAAGAGCTTCGATTACGTCCGCGCCCATAACGAGGCGGTCAACCAGCTCGATCTGATGGTGTCGCGGCAGGCGATCACCGCCGATTACGCGCCCGGTACGGT
>VAZR01000073.1:11526-17786 GCA_005888515.1 Alphaproteobacteria bacterium
CTTCACGAGTTTCTCGATACCGTCGAGACGCCGCTCAACGCGCTCGGCGAGGCCGAGCTCTGCCCTGGCCTGGAGGTTCTCGACCGGTATAACGCCGCCCATCGCTGATCTTGGCCGATCGCTCGTCGGTTGTACGAGGGCCGCGCAAACGAAGCAAACCGTTGCGTTTTCGGCAGAGAGGCTGTCGCAATTTCCCGGTCTGCACCGACACTCACAACCTTGGCCTCCGCTCCACCGGGCGGGGGCCATCTCCTGTCAGAGCGGCGGATCGGGATCGGTTTTGGCGATCCGGCTGGCCCAACATCGAACCGGCGATTGACCCGCCGTCCGGCGATGGGCATTTAGCGCATCATGCTCCGCTATTTTGAACGCCGCCTTGAACCGACTGCGCACTCCCCCGAAGCGCCCCCGCCGGTCTTGGGCAGCCCTTATGCCCTGTGGCGGTTTTATTGGCATTTCGTGCGCCAGATCCCGGGTCCGGTGCTGGCCCTGTTCGGGACCGGTTTCTTCGTCGCGGTAACCGACGCGGCCATCCCGGTTTGCATCGGGCGGATCGTATCGCTGATATCGGCGCAGCAGCCGGAGACGATGTGGCGTGAAGCCGGCACTCAGCTAATGCTGATGGCCGTGCTGATGCTGGTCATCCGGCCTCTCTCGCATTTCGCGCAATTCATCGTCACGAACCAGATCCTGACCCCCGGCTTGACGAACCTCGTCCGTTGGCAGAGCCATTGGCATGTCGTGCGCCAGGGCTGGACATTCTTCCAGAACGACTTCGCCGGCCGTATTGCCGCGCGGGTCATGCAGACAGGGCCCGCTCTGCGCGAGAGCGTTGTCCTGTCGATTATCGGACTTTGGTACATCCTGGTTTACGGCACGACCGCGATCATCCTGCTGGCTTCGGCGGATTGGCGGCTCTCGGTGCCTGTCGTGTGCTGGTTCGTGCTCTATGCCGGGGTGCTGGGGCAGTTTTTGCCGCACATGCGTGAGCGTTCCAGGCGCATGTCGGAGATGCGCTCGCATCTGACGGGACGTATCGTCGACAGCTACACGAATATTCTGACCGTCAAGTTGTTCGCCCGCGCGCGCGACGAGGACGCCTTCGTGCGCGAGGCGATGGACGAGCACACCGAGGTGTGGCGCGACCAGCAGCGGCTGGGGTCGATGTGGGCCATCTGCCTGTCGACGATGAACGGGGTGCTGATGGTCGGCACCGGGGCGCTCGCGATGCTGCTGTGGCAAGCCGGGTACATTGCGATCGGCGCCGTCGCGACGGCCATCCCGATGGCTTGGCAGATCAGCACCATGTCGGGCTGGATCGCGCAGCAGATCGCCAATATCTTCGATGATCTCGGTCAGGTGCAGGACGGCATGCGCTCAATCGGCGTGGAGCGCGAGATGCCTGATCTGCCGGGTGCGGTCGGGGTGCCGCGGATCACCGGCGCCATCCGCTTCGAGCACGTCAGCTTCGATTATGGCCGCACACCGCGCCGCGGCGGCGTGTTGCGCGACCTCAACCTCGACATCGCGCCGGGCGAGCGGGTCGGGCTTGTCGGCCGCTCGGGAGCTGGCAAATCGACCCTCGTCCATCTGCTGCTCGCCTTCTACCGGCCGGCGAGCGGCCGCATCCTGATCGATGGCCACGACATCGCCGGGCTGACCCAAGAGAGCCTACGTGCACAGATCGGCATGGTGACGCAGGACACCTCGCTGTTGCACCGCTCGATTCGCGACAACATCTGCTACGGCCGCCCCGAGGCGAGCGAAGCGGAGATCATCGAAGCGGCGCGCCGCGCCAATGCCCTTGAATTCATCGAGGGGCTGGAGGATTGGCACAACCGTACCGGCTTCGATGCGCATGTCGGCGAGCGCGGGGTCAAACTGTCGGGCGGCCAGCGTCAGCGTATCGCGCTCGCCCGGGTGATCCTGAAGAACGCGCCGATCCTGGTCCTCGACGAGGCGACCTCGGCGCTCGACTCGGAGGTCGAAGCGGCGATCCAGGAACAGCTCGCCGAGCTGATGGAAGGCCGCACCGTGATCGCGATCGCGCATCGGCTGTCGACGATCTGCAGCATGGACCGGCTGGTCGTGCTCGACCGCGGCCGCATCGTCGAGGAGGGCACGCACGAGGCCTTGCTGGCCGCGCGCGGCCATTATGCAGCGCTGTGGCGGCGGCAATCCGGCGGCTTCCGTATCGACCGCCCGGCCGGCGAGCGGGCCGACGCGCTGCTCGATGCGGTCAGGATCTAGGTATCCAACCGAAAACTTAACGATCTGACGTAATGTCGTTGCGAGCAGCCAAGCACCGACGCAATCTCTCGGCGGGCTGATTGCAATCTGAGAGCGGCTCTTCGGAGGACATTGGGCGTGCAGCGCGAACCGCTCGTCTTTGTCGGGATTTGCGATCTCGCCGGGCTGGTGCGCGGCAAGGGGTTTCCCGCATCGGATCTAGTCGCTCGCCTGCGCGACGGCGTCGGGCTGACCCACAGTAATATCATGATGTCGGCCTTCGGGCCGATCTACGAGACGCCGTTTGGCACCGAGGGCGATCTGGTGCTGCGGCCCGACCCGAGCACCAAGGTCGAGGTGGAATTCGGCGAGGATGCCGCCGAGCGCTTCTATCTGGCCGACATCATGACCATGGACGGGGAGCATTGGGAATGCTGCCCGCGCGATTTCTTGCGGCGCGCCCTGGCCGCGCTGGAGAACGAAGCCGGTCTTAGCCTGCTTGCGGCCTTTGAGCAGGAATTCGTCTATACCGGTGTGGAGGACCGGCCAGGCGCCACCTATGCGCTCGATGCCTGGCGCCGCCAGGGCAATTTCGGCGAAGCCTATATGGCGGCGTTGCGCGCGGCCGGGCTCAACCCTGACAGCTTCCTGCCGGAATACGGCGCGCGGCAATACGAGGTGACGATCCATCCGAGCCGCGGGTTGCGGGTCGCCGACGAAGCCGTCATTCAGCGCGAGATGGCGCGCGCCGTCGCCCACCGCCTCGGCCATCGCGCGATCTTCGCGCCGATCATCGACCCCGACGGGGTCGGCAACGGCACGCATATCCATTTCAGCCTGCGTGACCGCGACGACAAGCCGGTGCTGTACGATGCGTTGCGGCCCTATCGGCTGAGCCGGATCGGCGAGCACTTCGCCGCCGGTATCGTGCATCACCTGCCGTTCGTGGCGGCGATCACCGCGCCATCCGCGGCCTCGTATTACCGGCTGCGGCCCAACCGTTGGGCGCCGACCTGGGCCAATCTCGGTCTGCAGGACCGCGGCGCCAGCCTGCGCGTCTGCCCGTTGGGCCGGGCTCGACGGCATCCGCCAGGGCCGCGCGTTATCGGCGCCCCCTGATACGAATTTTTGGGACATGAGCGACGCCGATCGCGAGATCGCCGGCGTCAAGCCCCTGCCGCGATCGCTCGGCGACGCGCTCGACAATCTCGAGGCCAGCGCGGCGGCGCGGGAGTGGTTCGGCGACACCTTCTTCAACGCCTATCTGCAATTCAAGCGGGCCGAGCTGCGCGCGCTGAAAGGGCTGGTGCCGGCCCAGATCTGCGAGCGCTATGCGGCGGTCTACTGAGCATCAATGCCGGCTGAGTCCGATAACGCGGGACAGCTGCTCGGCGGGGACGATCTGCCGCCGGTAAGGGTGCTGCGGCCGGAGGGGCATTCCGATTTTCTGCTGACCGCCGATCATGCGGGAAGGGCGATCCCGCGTCGCCTCGGCACGCTAGGCGTGGCGGACAGCGAGTTGATGCGTCACATCGCCTGGGATATCGGCATTGCCGGCGTCACCGAGCGTCTGGCGGAAGCGCTCGACGCCGCTGCCATCTTGCAGAACTATTCGCGGCTCGTCATCGACTGCAACCGCCAACCGGGGCTCGACAGCTCGATCCCGACCGTCAGCGAGCTGACCGCGATCCCGGGCAACGCAGACTTGTCCGCAGCCGAACGCGAGACGCGGCGGCACGAGATTTTTGTGCCGTACCACCAGCGAATCGAGGAATTGCTGAAGAGGCGCCGGACCCCCGGCCGGCGTGCCGTGCTCGTCGCGATGCACAGCTTCACCCCGGTGTTCAAGAGCGTCGCGCGCGCGGTGGAGGTCGGCATTCTCTACAACCGCGACGCGCGGCTGGCGCAGATCATGCTCGATCTGCTGCGCCGCGAGGGCGATTTCGAGGTAGGCGACAATCAGCCCTACGCGGTCGGCGATCTCAGCGACTACACGGTTCCGGTGCATGGCGAGGGGCGCGGCCTGCCGCATGTCGAGATCGAGATCCGCCAGGACTTGATTGCTGAGCCCACGGGACAGGCGGCGTGGGCCGCGCGCTTGGCGCGCCTCCTGCCCGAGGCCGATGGCCGGCTGCGCGAGCAAGGCGCATGACGCAAGGTTTGAGCCGCGAGGTCGAGATCGATCCGCACCATGCGGCGCTCTTGATCATCGATGTGCAGAACTACACGGCGCGGCGCGACGGCGGCGAATATCGCGAGTTGACTGAGCTGCAGGTCGAGGAGCGCTTCGGCTTCTTCTTTCGGACGTTGGAAGCGACCGCACTGCCCAATTTGCAGCAGCTGCAAGCCGCCTGCCGCAATGGCGGCATCGAGGTAATTTATACGGTGATCGAGAGCCTGACCGAAGATGGGCGCGACCGCAGCCTCGATTACAAGATCAGCGGGCTGCACGTGCCGAAAGGTTCGTGGGACGCTCAGGTGCTCGACGCGATTGCGCCGGCCGAACGCGAGATCGTGATCCCGAAGACCTCGTCCTCGCCGTTTGTATCGACCAATATCGATTATGTGCTCCGTAATCTCGGCGTGCGCTCGCTGCTGATCGCCGGCATCCTGACCGACCAATGCATCGACTCGGCGGCGCGCGACGCTTGCGATCTCGGCTATCTCGTGACGATCGCGACGGATGCCTGCGCCACTCACAGCGCCGAGCGGCACGAATGGTCGTTGCGCAACAACCGCGGCTATGCCCGCCAGAGCACCACCGCCGAGTTGGTGGCCGAAATCGCGCGTCTGACCGGCGATTAATCGGATGGAAACAGACGAGCGCGCCAGGCTGAGTGCCGCCTACCGGCGGTTTGCCGAGGAGGAGGCACGCGGCCGTTCGCCGCTCTATGAGGAGCTGGCCCGCGGCATCGCGACAGATAACGAAATGCTCGATCTTCTGCTGAGCTTGCCGCGGCAGAAACGGCAACCCAATTTGCTGTTCGCCGCCGCGCGCTCGCTCCTTGGAACCCCGAATGGCTGGAGCCGATTTCGACGCGGTGTCGGGCAGCGCAAGGACGCGCTCCGCGCGCTGATGCTGACACGCTCGACGCAGACCAACGAGCCCGGCCGCTGCGCGGCGTTATTGCCGGTGTTGGCGCCTCTGCCGCAGCCTTTAGCGCTGCTCGAAGTCGGCGCCTCGGCCGGCCTTTGCCTGCTGCCCGATTTCTATGGCTACGATTATGGCGAGCGACTGCTGCGGCCCGAAGACGGCGAATTGGAACCGCCGATTTTCCCCTGTACGGTCAATGCGGCGACGCCGGTCCCCGAGACACTGCCGCGCATCGCGTGGCGAGCCGGGATCGATCTCGACCCCATCGACCTCTCGGACCCGAGTCAGGTGGCGTGGCTGGAGGCGCTGGTGTGGCCGGAGCAGACCGAACGGCTGGCGCGATTGCGCATCGCGATCGCGATGGCCGCGGCGAACCGGCCATACGTCGTCGAAGGCGATTTGCGCCGCGATCTCAGACGGCTCGCCAGTGAGATGCCGCGGGACACGACGCGCGTGATCTTCCATACGGCGGTGATGCCTTATGTGGCTTCGCCGGACGAACGGGCGGAATTTGCCCGTGCGGCGGCGTCTCTTTGCGATGTCTGGATCTCGAATGAAGCACCGCAGCTCTTTCCCGAGATCGCCGCGCGTGCTGCGACCTCAGGTCCACCCGGCTATTTTCTGCTGGCGGTAAACGGGGCGCCGGTCGCCTGGAGCGATCCGCACGGCGCCTCGCTGGAATGGATCGTGTGAGGAGGGAGCGCCGGCCTCTGGCCGGCATGCCGGCGGGACGCCGACGCTCCGAATGATGCACCCGCTCCAGTGTTCCAGTACTCCGCTCGGCTCACCCTCTCCGCCCCGATGGGGCGGAGAGGATTATTTTGCGGCGCTTACGCTGTCCTGGCGTATTTGCCTTCGGCCTGTAGCGTGATGTCCGGATAGTTGCCGGCCGTCTTCTCTTTTGCCGCTTCGTGCATCTGGAGGCGTGTCTTGCGCT
>VAZR01000115.1 GCA_005888515.1 Alphaproteobacteria bacterium
CGTCCTCGAAGAGGCCGGCGTCGGCTGGGTGCCTTTCATGTTCTGGCGCTTCGACCGCGAATACGAGTTCGGCGGACCGGCGAGCCGCGTCTTTGCGCCCGACATCCCGCTGTCCCGCATGCCGAGCGAGATCGTCAAGGAGCACGTCTTTTTCACCTTCGAGGTCGAGGAGGAGGGCGGTTTCCGCCGCGTGCCCGAAATCGGCATGGGCAACTTCCTGTGGGCCAGCGACTTTCCGGGCCTCGACAGCCCGTGGCCGAACTCAAAGGAAATGGGCCACGCTCCGGCCGAGGCCGCGCTCGGCAAAGCGGCCCTCAACCAGCTGGTCTTCGACAATGCCGTAAAGCTGTACAAAATCCCGGTCACGGCACCGCGACTCGCTTGATGACGGCGCGTCTTGTCAGGTTGCGAGCGGGTTTTCCCAGCGCAAGCCCGGAAAGCGGGCGAAATCGCCGTCGGTTGAGCACAACGTCAGCCCGTGCTCGATCGCGAGCGCCGCGAGATGTGCGTCAGGCACCAGCTCAGCCCGAATTCCCGGCAAGGCGAGGAGTTGGCCGAGAATTCCAGGGTGACGCTCGGTTGGTTGGGGGATCCAAACAACCTCGCAACCGAGCCAATCAACGACTTGGCTCCATGCCTCTCCTGTGGATAGCGCTCGAACGAACACGCGCCTGTTCGTCACCACACGCAAAAAGCCCAAAAGACATGGCCATGGCAGCCCGACTCGCGGCATGCCGCCCAGCTGACGGTGAAGCCAATCCCGCGCCGTTCGATGCTGCGGGAAATCATCTATGGACGCATAAACGAGGAGGTTGACGTCAATCAGGATCAACGAAACGTCTCGCCCTCTATTTCCGCGAGAAGCTCGGCGATGTTGTCGATGCTTTTGACGAGCACACCGCCCGTATGAAATGTCCGTGTCCGGAATGGCTTCTTTCGCTTTGGGCGTCCAGCCAATTCGCGAAGTCCCAACCTCAACGCGTCATTGACCAGGCCCTTCAAGCTGGCGTCCCGCGCTCGCCGCAGCCGCTCAAGCTCAGCGGCAACATCGTCGTCGATTGTCAACGTGGTTCTCATGCATCAAGTCATATTGAGTTTGATGTCTTGATGTCAACGCTCGCCGACGTATAGGCTCGATCGCCGCTTAATTCGGGAGAAACGCCGATGCCGACCTTCCGCCCGACCCCCGACCTCGTCATGCATTATGAGATCGATGACTTCACCGACCCGTGGCGTCAGCCGGACACCATCCTCTTGCTGCACGGCAACGCCGAGAGTGGGCTCGCCTGGTACGCCTGGGTGCCGGCGTTGGCGCGGCAGTACCGGGTGGTGCGGCCGGATATGCGCGGCTTTGGGCAATCGACGCCGATGCCGCGCGATTACCCGTGGACCCTCGACCGGCTGATCGATGATTTCTGCCTGCTTATGGACAATCAGCGGATCGACCGCTTTCACCTGGTCGGCGCCAAGATCGGCGGCACGATCGCCCGCGCCTTCGCCGCTCGCCGTCCCGAGCGGGTCAAGACCCTGACCGTCGTCGGCACGCCGCCGCCCTTGCGCGCCGGCGCCGCCGAGCGGGTCCCGGAGCTGGTGCGTGAATTCGAGGAGCACGGCGTCGAGCATTGGGCGCGGCAGAATATGGGCAACCGGCTCGGCGGCGCCTTTCCGCCCGAAGGCTTCGAATGGTGGTGCAAATTCATGGGCCGCACCGCGCTCTCGACCCAGCTCGGCTTTATGGGGACGATCGCCTGCGCCGACATCCGCGTCGATGTGCCGAAGATCGCCTGCCCGACCTTGGTCGTCACGACCGAGGAAAGCGGCCTCGCCACGGTCGCCGAAACCCGCGTTTGGCAGCAACAGATTCGCGATTCGGCGCTCGTCGTGTTGCCCGGCAATTCCTACCACGTTGCCGCAACCCACGCCGCAGAGAGCGCTAAGGCAACCCTCGACTTCATCGCGCGCTGCGGCGGGTGAGTTTTGGGCAACAAATGCAGCTTGAAATTGGCGCAAACTGAGCCACATTGTAGCCCAGAGGTGAGCCATGGCTGCAAATACGGTCGTACGCGCCCGCATTGACGAACGGATCAAGCTGGAGGCGGCAACGGTGCTGGCTGCGATGGGCCTGACCGTCTCAGACGCTTTCCGCCTCCTGCTCACGAAGATCGCGCAGGAAAAGTCGCTACCCTTTGAGCCGCTGGTGCCAAATCAGAAGACAATTGAAGCGATGAAGGCGGCGCGCCGCGGCGAACTCGTTGAGACCGATTCGCCCGACGCCCTCCTGTCGAGCCTCAATGCGGAGTGTTAAGTATACCCGACAGTTCAAGCGCGATTATCGTCGAGAGAAATCCGGTCGGCATCGACGCAGCCTCGATATCGACTTGGCTGAAGTCGTACGGCTTCTGGCGAACGATGAGGTGCTGCCGCGGCGCTACTTCGATCACGCGCTTTCCGGCGAGTGGCGAGATTTTCGCGATTTTCACATCAAACCCGATCTCGTTCTGATCTATCGGAAGCCGGACGCAGAGAGCCTCGAATTTGTACGCCTCGGATCGCATAGCGAGTTGGGTTTCTGAACTTCCCCAGACACGACCGATTGATAATCGCCAGATCCCCCGCCCGATCTGCCGACCACCTGATGTTATAATCATTGACATGAGGTGGTCGGAACACGGGCCGGGCCAGCGCCGCGGTTATCACCACGGCAATCTGCGCGAGGCGCTGATCGAGGCGGCGCTCGATTTGATCGCGCGCAAGGGGCCGGCCGGCTTCACGTTCGCGGAGGCGGCGCGGTCGGCGGGGGTCAGCTCGGCCGCGCCCTACCGCCATTTCCGTGACCGCGACGCGCTGATCGCCGACGTCGCATTGCGCGGCTTCGAGCTGTTCACAACCCATCTCGAACGCGCCTGGAATGACGGGCGGCCGGACGCCTTTGCCGCATTCGAAAGCGTCGGGCGCGCCTATCTCGCCTTCGCCCACGACGAACCGGCTTATTACTCGGCGATGTTCGAAGCCGGCATCGCATTCGACGGTAACCCGGAGCTGCGCCAGGCCGCCGATGCCGCTTTTGCCGTGCTGCGCCGCGCGGCGGAAACCTTCTGCGCCCGCCTGCCGCCCGAGAAGCGACCCCCGGCACTGATGATGAGCCTGCATATCTGGGCGTTATCGCATGGCATCGCGTCACTGTTCGCGCGCGGCGATTCCGGCCGGCGCAAACTGCCGATGTCGCCGGAGGAGCTGCTCGAAGCCGGCGTGCTCGTCTATTTGCGCGGCCTCGGCATCATCGAAGCCGACGAGCACACAAAACCGCATTAAAGGTTTTGGGTGGCCCTTGACAGCCCATTCGACGGCTTCTATGTGAATGTGAAATACATTAACATGGAGTTCCGGCCATGACGATCGCGGCACGCTTGGACGATATCGGCAAGCCCGCCTGGATCGCGCTGATGATCGTCGGTTTTCTGCTGTGGTGGCCGATTGGCCTTGTCGTTCTCGGATATCTGATAGGGAGTGGTCGTATGGGGTGCTGGATGCATCGACAGGAGCGCTGGCAGCGGCGCATGGACCGCATGCAGCAGGGCGTGGAGCGGATGCAAGCGGCCGCGAGCAATTGGGGTCCCTGGGGTTCCGGCTGGTGCGGCCCCAACCGTCAGGCGTCGAGCGGCAACCGCGCCTTTGACGAGTATCGCACCGAAACGTTGCGCCGGCTCGAAGACGAACAGCGCGATTTCTTCGAATTTCTGAACCGTCTGCGCCACGCCAAGGACA
>VAZR01000162.1 GCA_005888515.1 Alphaproteobacteria bacterium
GGAATTCGGTCGATCAGCTCCCAGATCAGGCAGATGTACGTTGCGTTCACGAGGAAGAAAACCGCCGCATAGGAGGCAACGGGTTGCGGCGCCAATTCGCTCTTTGCCATCCAGGCGGTGGACAGCTGCAGCAGCGACATCGAGAACAGATGCGCGAAATTGAACCACAACAGACGAAGGGTCGCCTCGGTGGCGTAGCGCATGAGGTAATGGTGATTGGTCCAGACAATAGCGATGAACAGGTAGCTTACCGCGTAGCTCAGCCATGTCGGCCAGAGCGACAGAAGCGCCTCGAAGGTGGCGATCTCCGGGGGGCGCAGGTCCAAGACCAGTACGGTAATAAGCACAGCGAACACGCCGTCCGAGAACCCGCTCACCCGTTCCGGCGTCGCTCGCCGGAGCACGCCAATATCTTGTCTGCGCATCAAACCCGCATTGCTCACTGGCAGGTCCCTGATCAGATGACGGGTCCCGCGTTCCGCGCAAGAAAAACAGGCGACAGGTCTGCCCGCCGCCTACCGTTGTGACCCGGTTCGGTCCCATGCCCCATTCTTTCGGACTCGGCAGCCTCCGCGCTGACCTGCGAATTGGACATGTCAAACCGACCGGGCGGCGTTCCGCAAAGCGCTCGGTTGAGGCATAGTCCCGGCCCCGCTCCTGCGCACCGGAAACGAGGTCAGTACATGAGGCGTCGCAAGTTGATCGCCTTGCTCGGTGCGGCCGCGGCATCCCCGCGCCTGGTCATCGCGCAGACCCCGCAGAAAACCTATCGCGTCGGGCTGCTCAGCAGCACCGCGCCGCTTGGCGAAAACAGCCCGCTCGGCGCCGCGCTGATCCGCGTCCTCGGCGAGCGCGGCTACGAAAACGGCAAAAATCTCGCTTTCGAGCGCCGCGGCGCCGGCGGGCAGCTCGACCGCCTGCCGCAACTCGTCGCCGAGCTCGCGGCGAGCAAGGTCGATGTCATCGTCACCGGCGGGTATCCCGCAACGCTCGCGGCAAAGCAGGCGGGGGTTGCGCCGGTCGTCTCGGTCAACGCCGGCGATCCGGTCGGCACCGGGCTGGTCGGCAGCCTGGCGCATCCCGGCGGCAATTTGACCGGGATCTCGGATGTGTCGGCCGAGGTCACGCCCAAGAGGCTCGAGTTCCTGAAGGAGATCGCGCCCACGCTGCGCCGTGTCGCGGTGCTGTGGAACGCCGACGATCTCGGCATGACCCTGCGCTATCGCGCGGCAGAGGTGGAAGCGCCGCGCCTGGGCATGGTGATCGTGCCATTGGGCGTGCGCGCGCCCGACGACTTCGATACCGCGTTTTCCGAGATGACGAAGACCCCGCCGGACGCGATCCTGATGGTGTCCGACGTGCTGACCACCCTCAATCGCAAGCGGGTGATGCAATATGCGGAGGAAAACCGCCTTCCTGCCATCTACGAATCCGCCTCCTTCGCCCATGATGGGGGCCTGATGGCCTACGGCCCGGATCTGGACGCGATATTCGATCGCGCGGCCGGGCTTGCCGACCGTATCCTGAAGGGCGCCAGGCCCGCCGACCTGCCGCTCGAATTGCCGACGCGCTCGAGTGACCTCTGCCGCCGCGCGCGCTGAGGCGGTGCCCTGTCCACGTCAGCAGAGCCTCGCCCATGAAAGTCACAGGGTCATGCCGACTTCGTGGTTCCAAACGGAGCTCTCGCGCGATAGCCTAGCTCGGTAGCGGAGCATCGAAGGCGCCGCCGATTTCAGTGGCGGCGCGCGGCGCCTGGCCTCTCGCGGTGGGAAGAGCAGTTCTTGCCGGACAATCGATCCTTTCTCGAAATCGTCAATGGCGCGCGTGCTCCGTCGCGGAGCACCCCGGCCCCGGCGCCAAGGCGTCGCCAGCACCGCACCGCGAGCACCCGCGCTTTTGCATTCCGGCTTTCATGGTCCGCGACGGCATGCGCCGGTGCCGCGATCCTCGCGCTTTGCGCCGCAATCTACGGCACGGTCGGCTATGTCGATGAGAAGCGCATCGCGGATGTCGCACGAGAGGCGGCCGAACCCGCCGCAGCCCGGATCGACAATGTCCGGATCGACAACGCCCGGATCGACGGCGCCCGGATCGGCACGGCCAGCGTGGCGAAGCCGCCACTTGCTGCTCCGGAGTCGGCCGCAACTGACCGCACCGCGGCATTGGTCGTGGCTCTCGGGCCGGCCGACCCGCGGCTCCCGGATCCGCAAGCCGCAACCGTGACGGACCTGCTGCGCTGGGACACCGCCAAACGCTCCGATGGGCACATCGCGCGATTCTGGGCGCATATCGGCGCCCGCGAAGCCGAGGAACAGCTTGAGCGGCTGAGCGCCGACTACGCCGAGCTCGTCGGTGAGCGTGATCGGCTTCGCGAGCGCGTCAGGGAGCTCGAGCAAATGCTGTCGCTCTCGCAAGCGCCGCAGCCGCCGCCGCAAACCGCAAGACTGCTGCCGGACAATTCCTTCGGTGCCAGCTCCGCCAAACCCGGCGCCGCCGCCATTGCTTTTCCGGGCGCCGCGGCGGCCGCGGAACAATCTCGCCAGGTGCAGAAGAACTTCACGCCGCCCGGCTCGGTGCCGAATTACTTCAGCGACGAGAGCGGTGCGATCCTCGGTAGCCGCGGCACCCGCTGATTATCCCTGGCGACATACCGCTAGTCCCCGGCGAAAACCGGGATGACGGGTTGTTGATCAGCCCATCACTTGCGCTAGGCGCCCTAAGGCGTGGTCCTGCGCCGCGCGATCATCCTTCGGAAGGAGGATTGCGGCGCGCCGCTCGCATTCCTCTCGGCTGCCGACGTAACGCACGACGTCATCAACGGCGACGGCGAAACGCCATTCGTCGAGGCGCCGCACCGCGATCTCGTGATTGAGGGTCTTCATCGTCATCAACCCGCGTTTTAGCCGACCGAGAGTACGGCCCATTGTGCGGGTCAACGTGTTAAGAAATTCACACACGTCGGCAGTCACGGCGAAAAAATTATAAGGGCCGCAACCTGTCGCGCCCTCGTGCCGTAGGGCGGAAAAGCGCAGCGCATTCCGCCGAGAGGAGCTTCGCTGCACAGGACACGATGGGCATATCAGGGCGCTGCGAAGCCTTCGCGTCCTCTGCGCATCCTCTGCGCCCTTCGCGGTGAAGCGTTCCTCTTCTCGCCGTCTCGCCGTCTCATTGTGAATGCCTAAGATCTAATGCCTCTCGCCCCGGCCGAGCAGGAACGCCGCGATCGCGAGCCCCTGGATCACGGCAGCCGCGGCAAACACCCAGGCCGCCGCGCCGCTGCCGCCGGCGCTCATCGCCGCACCCGCCGCCGGCCCCGTCACCTCGCGCACGAGGCCGAACAGCGCCGGCGCAAAGGCATAGGCGGCTTGCGACATGCCGACGATCAGCGCCACGACGCGCTGCATGTCGCGCTCGACAAACTCGGTCTGCGCCACCAGGGGCGGCAACGACGTCGCGTTGCCGAACCCGACCCCGAACAGGATGACCCCGAGCAACAACAGCGGCACGCTGGTGCCGTCGGCACAGATGAACACGAGTGACCCCAGAAGCTGCGCCGCATAGCCGAGCGCCGCCAGCAGCCGCCGGTCGGCCGAGAGCGGCATGACCCAGCCGACCAGGATGCGGCCGGCGATCGCCATCCCGGTCATCGTCGCCATCGCCATGCCGGCGCGCGGTGCGCCGAGTGCCGGCACCAGCAGCGAGAACAGATGCGCCGTCAGGCCGATCTGGGCGAACAGCCCGAAGGCCATGCCGGCGGCCAGGGTCAGGAATTTGCGGTCATGCCACAACCGCGCTCCCGGCAACGGTCTCGCCGTCGGCGACTTGACCGAGAGCGCCGGCATCCCAGGGCTGTCGCCGTCCGGCAACAGCCCCATCTGCTGCGGCGTCCGGGAAAACAGCTGGTCGGCCAGCACCCACATCGTCGCGCCCATCGCGACCGCCACCAGGGTCGCCGCGTTCGGGAAGCCGAGGGCGGCGATCGCGATGACCCACAGCGGCGAGAAGATCATGCCGCCGATGCTGGCGCCGTTATAGGCCATGCCGAGCGCCGCCGGTCGGGCCCGCACAAACCACGGCGAGACGATGCCGTTGACCGCCGCCGCGCTCATCGCGCCCCAGCCGGCGCCGCTGAAGACGCTCGCGGCAAACAGCTGCCACGGCGCCGCACTGCCGGCCCAGCCGAGGATGCCGGCGGCGAGGCACAGCGCCGCCAATTTCGTCACCGCCATCGCACCGAACCGGCGGTAGAGTCGCGGCAGATTGGCGCTGACCGCGGCGCCGATCAGGAAATGCACCGTGACGGCGGTCGAGATCGCCATCAGCGGCCAACCGCGCGTCTCGCCGATGACGCTGAGGAATACCGGCGGGCCGTAGAACCCGATGCCCCAGCCGAACGCCGCCAGCACAAAGGCGCCGCCGACCACCCGCCATCCGTAGAAGCTGCCGGTTCCGGTATCGGCGACCACCGCGCCCTCGCCATTTGCCCAAGCCGCTTTCGCGGGCGCAATCTGCCCGCCGGCAATGGGCAAAGGCTTCGGAAACGACCGAAGCCATCGGGTCGCGATCTGGATCACCGGACCAGTCCGTCCTCGCCAATCACGAGGCCGACGCTGCCATCTTATGGTTACCAAATCCTTGCTAGGCCACCGCGGGTTGCCGGGCAGACAGCAACTCGGAACTCTGATGGCGTCATTCCGCGACGACGCCGAAAGGGGCGGGCCCGGAATCCGTTTTCCAGAGGCCTGTGTTCATGGATTCCGGGCTGCCGCGCTTCGTTCGGCCCCCGGAATGACAGTTGCCGCGCAAAGCCTCATGCTGAAGGTCGCGTAGCGGCAATCACACCAGCGGGAGCAGCCCATGCGGTATCCAGCCCTAGCGTTCGCCGCGGCTTTTCTCGCTCTGGTGCTGAGCGGCTGCGGCGACCCGAAGCTCTCGGGCAACGAGACCTATGTCACGATCACGCCGTCCGACAACGAGGCCGAGGCGTTGCCGGTGGCGCAGAAACACTGCGGCACCTATGGCC
>VAZR01000163.1 GCA_005888515.1 Alphaproteobacteria bacterium
CGGCGCGCTGACGCCGTCGCAATTGGGCGTTGCCGCCGACAGCAACGGCTTCCCGACCGCGACGGTAATGACCGGCACTCCGAGCAACCCGCTGTCCGGGCTCACGACCAACGGCGGCGCGGTTTCGGTGCAGGTCGTTGGCGGCGCGCTCGCCCTGGCGGCCAACGTCACCGCCGCCGGCCAGACCGTGACCCTCAATTCGGCCGGCGGGATCACTCAGCCGGGCGGAGTGATCACGGCGGGAACCCTGACCGGCACCGCCGGGGGCGATGTGACATTGAACCAGCTCAACGCCGTTTCGGCGCTCGGCAGCTTCGCGGTGACCGGGGGCAATTTCACCCTGACCGATGGCGGAGTGGCGGGCACGCTCACCGCCAGCGGCCCGGTCAGCGCGACGAACATCACGATTACGGGTGCGCCGGCCCTCAATGTAACCGGCACTGTGAGCGCTTCCGCGACGGCACTGCTGTCGGCGGTCGCCACGACGGTATCGAGCGGCGGCAATGTGACGGGCACCCCGATCACGCTGACCGGGGGCACCGGCGGCCTCGCATTTACCGGCACCGGCGCCGCCGGGCAGAGCGGCGGGATTGTCAACCTGAACTCATCTGCCGGGCTGACCCAGGCGTCGACGAGCGTCATCACCGCCGACACGTTGCAGAGCTCCGGTGTGAGCGGTACGGTCAGCCTGCTCGGGACCGGCAACACGATCGCCAACCTCGGCAACTTTCCGACAACGACCGGTTTCACACTGTTCGATGCGCCGACCGGCTCGCTGACCCAGACGGCTGGGACCACTGTCGACGGCGGATCGGGCGCGATCCTGATCGACGTCGGCGGCAAGGCCTTCACGCAAAGCGGCACGCTAACCACGACAAGCAACGCCAACCCGGCGGTCACCATCCAGAACACGGCGGCGTTGTCGATCGGCACGATCTCGGCCGGGACCGGCGGCGGGACGGTTGTCCTCGGCCCAAGCGCGGCGTTGCAGGTCGGCCCGGTCACTGAGACCGGCACGATCACGGCATCGGTGCTGACCGGGAATTCGATCGGCGGCGCGACGCTGACCAACGCGAATCTGGTCCCCACCTTTGGGCCGTGGACCAACACCTCGAGCGGCAATCTGAGCTTCACGGATGCACAGGCGCTGACCGTCGGCGGCGCGATCAGCAACACGGTCGGCAACGTCAACCTGACAACGACCTCCGGCGATCTGATTTTGACGCAGGATATCACCGGCACTAATGGCTTCCTCGGCGGCGTCACACTGAACGCGGCCGGCACGATCAACCAGACCGGCGGTATCATCACCGCCGATACATTGTTCGCCACCTCGGTTGGCGGCGCGACGCTCGATCGGGCAAACCTGCTCAAGGCCGCCGGTATGTCGAATACCGGCAGCGGGAATATCAGCTTCACTAACGCGCAGATCCTGAACCTGCTGGGCGTGACCAACAATGTCGGCGATATCGCGGTGACCGTGAACAGCGGCGCGCTGATCCTGTTGGCCAAAGTCCAAGCCACGACCGGCACCGTGTCGCTGACGAGCACGGGCGGGGGTGTCAGCGGGATCAGCGAAATCAGCGGCTTCTTCGGCCTCACCGCCAGCATCACGGCGAACGCCCTGACCGTGACGTCGGACGGCGCCGTCTCGCTGCAGGAAGTCAACCAGGTGGGCACCCTCGCGGCCAACCTCACCGGCGGCAACAGCTTCCTGTTCCGCAACGACGGCCTCAACCTGACGATCGGCACCGTCGGCGGCATCAACGGGATCACCACGAATGGCGGTGCGATCACGCTGCAGACGACGACCTCCGGCAATCTGGTGCTGGACCAATCCGTCATCGCCGCCGGCAATACGGTGACGCTGAGTTCTGCCGGCAACATCACGCAGTTGAGCGGCATCATCACCGCCAATCTCTTGACCGGCACCGCGGCAAACCAGGTGACGCTGAACGACGCCAACCTGGTCAACACCTTCGGCCCGTTTTCGGTGACCTCGGATGGCGGCCTCAGCTTCACCAACGCGCAAAGCCTGAAGACCGCCGCCACGGTCAGCATCACCAATAGCGGCGACCTCACGCTGATCACGACCGGCACCGGCTCGGATCTGACGCTCGGCGGCGACGTCATCGCGAACAATGGCAATAACGTGTCCCTGAGCTCGGGCGGGGCGATCACCCAGAGCAGCGGCGCCATCACGGCGGCATTTATTGACGTGAACGCGCTCGGCACCGCCTCGCTGCTCGGCGCGAATCGGATCGGGATCGGGTTTGATGCGACGGTCAACGGGCCCGGCAATGCCTTTCTGCTGCGCAATGACGGCCTCGACCTGCATGCCGGGATCGTGCAGACCAATGGCGGCCCGGTGTCGCTGTCGACAACCAATGGCGGCAATCTCAGCGTCGATTCCAGCATCACCACCCTCGGTGGCGAGATCGACATCGCGGTCTCCCCCGGCAATGCCTTTACCAATATCGGCAGCATCGGCAGCGGCGGCGGCAATGTCGTGATCCTCGCCGACACAATGAGCCTATCGGCCGGCACGATCACCGCTGGCGCCGGCGTCGTGGCGCTCGGGCCGAGCACGATTTCGAATAATCTAACCCTCGGGACGGGCGGTTACCTGACGCAGCTGGATCTCGACTCGATCACCGCCGGGATGGTGCAGATCGGCTACCGCAACGCCGATGCCACATCCTCCTTCATCGGCAATATCGACATCGCGAACCCGATCACGACCGCTACGACCGGTTTCACATCGCTGGAGCTGGTCACGGGGGGCGCCGGCACTGTAACGCAGTCGGGCGGCTCAATCACCGCGACCTCGCTCGGGGTCATTGCCGGCGGCGACGTTACCTTGACCAATCCCGGCAATTCGGTCGGCACCCTGGCCGGCTTCACCGACGGGATCGATACCGCGTTCAGCTTCACCAACGCCGGCGCCCTGACCGTCGGGACGATGCCGGCCTTTCAGCTCGGCGTCTCGGTCGATGCGACGACCGGCCAGGTCTCCTCCTTCGCCATGACCGGCGCGCCGTCGAACCCGCTCGCCGGTCTGACGACAACCGGCCTGACGAGCGTCAGCGCTGGCGCTCTGACCATCGCCAGCAATATCGCCGCGCCAGGCCAGACCGTGACTCTGACCTCGACCGGCCCGATCAGCGAAAATGCCGACGCGATCATCATCGCCGGCGCGCTGACCGGCAGTTCGGTCGGCGGCGCTACGCTGACCAGCGACAATCTGGTCGATTTTCTCGGGCCCTGGAGCAACACCGACGGGCTGTTCAGTTTTACCAACGCGCAGCTCTTGACGACCGGTACGATAAGCTCGACGGGCGGCATCGCGCTGACCACCACCGGCCCGGATGCGGACCTGACGCTCGCCGGCATCCTGAGCGCGCCCGGCAGCAACGTGACCCTGGTCTCCGACGGCGCCATCACGCAAACGCCGTCGGTGATCGCCGCGACGCTGGGCATAACCTCCGTCGGGCCGGTCTCGATGCTGGACGCCAACCAGGTCGGCACGCTCGCCGCGAGCGTCACCGGCGTCGGCAACGGCTTCGTGTTCCGCAACGACGGCACCGATCTGATGATCGGCACGGTCGGCGGCCTGTCGGGAATCACCACCAATAACGGTGAGGTGCTGATCCAAGCGACGACGTCCGGCAATGTCGCGGTGAACCAGCCGATCAATGCCGGCACCGCGGTGATGGCGCTGCAGACGGACGGCAGCAGACGATTAACCTCACCGGCGACAATGCCGTCGACAACATCGCCGCGACGATCAATGGCGGCTCGCTGTTCTTCAACAACACCTCGCACGATCTGGCGGTCGATACGGTGACCTCCGGTCTGCTGGGCGTCACCAGTTTCGGGATCTCCACGAGCAACGGTCAGGTCGCGCTGCGGACGGCGTCGTCCGGCAACATAGCGATAAATCAACCCATCGATGCCGGTACGGCGGTGGTGGGTTTGCAACCGGCCGGAAACCTCACCGAGGTAACCGGCCCGGCCGGCAAGATCACGGCGAGCGGCTTGGAGCTTGCCGTGTTCGCCGGGTCGGCGACGCTGCCGGGTGACAACGCGGTCGATAACCTCGCCGTGACGGTTCAGGGTCCGCTAACCTTCAACAACACCTCGCATAATTTAACCGTGGATACGGTGGCCTCCACCTTGCTGGGAGTGACCGGCTTCGGAGCCTTTACCACCAACAGTGATATCGCGCTGAGCACCACGATTTCGGGCAACATCACGCTGAACCAAACCGTCAACGCCGGGACGGCGAACGTCACGCTGAGCTCGGCAGGGACGATCAGCCAGACCGGTGGCGCCATTACGGCGACGAGGCTGAGCGGCAGCTCGGTCGGCGGCGCGAACCTGACCCAGGCCAATCTGGTCAACACCTTCGGCGGCGTCAGCAACACCGGTAGCGGTTTGTTGAGCTTCACCGACGCACAAGCGCTGACGACGACCGGGACGGTGAGCTCGGCCGGCGACCTGACGCTGCAGACGGTCTCGGGATTCTTTTTCGGCCTTAATGGATTGACACTCGGCGGTGATCTGAGCGGCAACACCGTGACCCTGACCTCGGCTGGCGGCATCACGCAACTCAGCGGCATCGTCACGGCCGGTACGCTGACCGGCAGCTCGTTCGGTGCAACCCGTCTCACCGGCGCCAACCGCGTGAGCAACTTGGGCAATTTCACGACAACGGGCTTTATACCGGTCAATGATTTTACCCTGTTCAATACGGTGCCGCTGACCCAGCTTGCCGGAACGACGGTCAATGCCGGGTTGAGCACGATCCTGATCGACAATGGCGGTGCGCCGTTCACACAGAGCGGCACGCTGACGACGATCGGCGCCGGCCCAGCGGCGATAACGATCGGAAACACCGGCGCTTTGACGGTGGGGACGATCAATGCCCCCATCGGGACGGTGGTGCTGGGATCGGCGGCGCTTCCGGTCGGCCCGGTCACCGAAACAGGCAGCGTCACGGCGAACGCGTTGACCGGAAATACGGTCGGCGGCGCCAGCCTGACCGGCGCCAACCTGGTAATAAATCTGGGCGCCTTCATTAATACGGGCGCCGGCGGCTTTGCGTTGACGAACGCTCAGGGCTTGACCGTAATCGGCGCCGTCGATGCCGGGAGCGCCGCGCTTGGGCTGACGATATCCGGCAATTTGGCGCTGACGGCGAATCTGACGGCGGGAACGACGGCGACGCTGAATTCGGCCGGCACGATCAATCAAACGGGCGGGCTGATCAGCGCACCTACCCTGACCGGCAGCTCGAACGGCGGTGCGATCCTGAATAATGCCAACCTGCTGACCAATCTGGGCGCCTTCACCAATACCGGCGCCGGCGGCTTTGCGTTGACCAACGCCCAGAGCTTGACCGTGACCGGCGCCGTCGATGCCGGGAGCGCCGCGCTGGGGCTCGCGACGACCTCAGGCAATCTGACGCTGGCGGCGAACGTAACCGCGGGGACAACTGCCGCGCTAAGCTCGACCGGCACGATCGATCAAACCGGCGGGCTAATCACCGCGGCAACGCTGACCGGAAGCTCGGTCGGCGGCGCGAGCCTGATCGGGCCGAATATGGTCGGCACCTTCGGTGCGTTCAGCAATGCGACCTCTGGGTTGCTGAGCTTCACCAATGCCCGATCATTCACGACATCGGGAACAATCAGCTCTGCCGGTAATCTGACGTTAGGGACGAGCCTGTCGGGCGGCCTGACGCTCGGCCGCGATATAACGGCAAGCGGCAACACCGTGACGCTGAACTCGGTCGGGTCGA
>VAZR01000164.1 GCA_005888515.1 Alphaproteobacteria bacterium
ATGTGGCGCGATGTCGGGCCGTTCCGCACAGCCGACGGTCTGGCCCACGCCATCGCAACGCTTGAGAAAATACGAAGGGCATTGCCCGACGCGGCAGTGCCCGCCGGGCGGCAGTTCAATTCCGCGCTTGCCGAGTGGTTCGAATTGCGCGGCAGCGTGATTGCAGCGCAGGCTGTAGCGCACGCGGCCGCAGTGCGCCGCGAGAGCCGGGGCGCGCATCAGCGCGAGGATTTTCCCGACACCGATCCGGGTTGGGCGCGTTCGCGGCGGATTGCGATGACAAGCGACGGCGCGTTGATTGTGGACGGTCGGAAGTGACCAAAACGATCGCACGCTTGCGCGTCCGCCGCGGCACTGCCGGCGAAGCGGTATCGCGGTATCAGGAATTCGCGGTGCCGTTCGAGCCCGGCACCACGGTGCTCGATGCGCTGATCTCGATCCGCTCGCAGCAGGATCCATCGCTGGCGATCCGCTACAGCTGCATCAATGCCAATGTCTGCAAGGAATGTCTTATCGCGATCGACGGCGAGGTCAGATACGCCTGCACGACCCGGCTGCGTCACGATGCGGTGATGACACTCGATCCTTTGCCCGGCAAACCGGTGCTGCGCGATCTCGTCACCGAGACACGGCCGCCGCGCGAGCGATTGAAGTAGCCCGCGCATTGTCACTTCTCGGGGCGAGGTTGTTGTATTTCGGCCGTTGAAAACGTGCTAGGTTTTGGCGCCGAGGCAGGGAGGACGCCAAGCAATGGCCAGAACGGCTATGACAGAATTGCAGCAACAGATCGAAGCGGTGCGCCGCGAAGCCTTCGCTGCCGGCTATGCCGCGGCGATGGAAGCGATCCGCGAAGCCACGTCGCGCGCGGCACCCGGCGCCCGAAGCGCTGTTGCCGCGCCGACCCGCCGGGGGCGGGGCCGAGGACGAGGCCGAGCGCGCGCACGACAAGCGGCACCAGCGGCCGCAAAGCCAACGCGGCGACGCCGCGCTCGTGCGACTACTCGTACCACTGGCCGCGCCACTGCCCGCACTACCCGCGCCACCGCTCGTGGGACTCGCGCAACCGCCGCAAGGACGCGCCGTTCGGCGGGCCGCCGGCCAGAGCGCGGCACCAACGCGCGCATGATCGGAGAGATCTTGAAGGCGGCGGCGCCGCGCGCCGTGCGCCCGGCTGAAATCCGCAAAGCGCTGCAGGACAACGGGGTGTCGATGGCGTTCACCTCGATCCGCCATGCGCTCGGTCAATTGGAACAGCGCAACGCGGCCGAGCAGGTCGGCGACAGCAGGACCTGGCGTCACCGCGGCGGCTGATCCTGATCCCGCTGCAGCTGTGCGATGATTGCGCCGCGCGCCAGCGCGTCGGCGCGTTCGTTTTCCGGATGGCCGGCATGGCCGCGCACCCAGTGCCACTCGATCTCGTGCGGCGCCGCAGCGGCTTCCAAGCGCTGCCATAAATCGACGTTCTTGACCGGCGTCTTGCCGGCGGTGCGCCAGCCGCGCGCCTTCCAGCCGGGAAGCCATTGGGTGATGCCGTCGCGCAAATATTGGCTGTCGGTGTAGAGCCGCACGCGGCACGGCCGCTTCAACGCCTCCAGACCGGCGATCGCCGCCATCAGCTCCATGCGGTTGTTGGTGGTGGCCGGCTCGGCGCCGGCGAGCTCCTTCTCGACGCCGCGCGACCGCAGGATCGCGCCCCACCCGCCGGGGCCGGGGTTGCCGCTGCACGCGCCGTCGGTGAAGATCTCGACTTCAGCCATCGATGCCATACGCGCCCGGCCCGGTGACGCTGCGGTGAAAGCGCAGCTTTTTGAGATATTCGAGCGGGTCCTTGGGACGAACCAGCGCGCCGGCAGTCTGGTTGAGCCAATCGTAGAGGCGTGTCAGCAGAAAGCGCAGCGCGCTGCCGCGCGCCAGCAACGGCAATGCCGCGAGCTCGGCGGCATCGAGCGGCCGGGCGCTACGATAATGCCGGACCAGGAGACGCGCCTTGGTGACATTGAAACTGCCATCCGGCTCGAAGCACCAGGCGTTCAGACAGATCGCCAGATCATAGGCGAGCGAGTCGGTGCAGGCGAAATAGAAGTCGATCAGCCCCGAAACATCGCGGTCGCGAAAGAACACGTTGTCGGGAAACAGATCCGCATGAATGACACCGCTCGGCAATCCTTGCGGCCAAGCCGCTTCGAGAAAGGCGAGCTCGTCGCCGAGCTCGGCGGCAAGGCCCTGCTGCAACTCGCCGGCCCGCGCGGTGCACGCCTCGTAGAGCCGCCGCCAGCCGGCAAGACCGAGATCATTCGGCCGACGCATCGCAAACGAGGCGCCGGCGCGGTGCAGCCCGGCTAGCGCAGCCCCGAGACCCGCGCAGTGGAACGGCTCGATGCGACGCGGCCACATGCCGTTGAGGAAAGTGACAATCGCCGCAGGGCGCCCACACAGCTGACGCAGCGCCTCGCCATCACGTGCTCGCACCGGCGTCGGGCAGGCGACACCCTGATGCGCGAGGTGATCCATCAGCGCGATGAAGAACGGCAGATCCTTGGGTGCGACCCGCTTCTCGTACAATGTCAGGATGAAATTGCCGCGCTCGGTGGTGAGCAGGAAGTTCGAGTTCTCCACCCCCTCGGCGATGCCCTTGCACGCCAGCACCTCGCCAAGATCGTACAGGCCGACAAAGGCGCGCAGCTCGTCATCGCCGATTTCGGTGTAGACCGCCATTGTGCTCGTACGCCCTTTCCGCCCGCCGCGACCCGGCTTGTGCGGGGTGCGAGCCTCGCCTAGACTCGCACAACCCGCCGCCCGCCGGCGCGGGACACTAGCAAGCGCGATGGCAGGGA
>VAZR01000165.1 GCA_005888515.1 Alphaproteobacteria bacterium
AAGACGCCGCTCGGCTGGCATATCCTGCGCGTCGTCAAGATCGAGCCGGCCGCGACCCAGACCTTCGAACAGGCAAAGCCGCAGATCGAGCAGGAGCTCGCGCAACAGGCGGCGATCGACCGGCTCGAAAAGCTCGGCAACAAGGTTGACGACGCGCTCGCCGGCGGCGCTCCGCTCGCCGACACCGCCGGCAAATTCGGGCTCAAGGTGACCACTGTTGCAGCCGCCGATACCAACGGCGCCGACCCGAACGGCAAGCCGGTCGCGCTGCCGCCGGGCAAGGACGAGATCCTGAAGACCGTATTTTCGACCGAGCAGGGCGACACCAGCCGGATCAGCCAGATGCAGGACGGCACGATCTTCGCCGTTCGCGTCGACAAGGTCATCGCACCGCAGGTCCGGCCGCTCGCCGAGGTCAAGGACAAGGCCCTCGCCGCCTGGCAGGCCGAGCAGAAGCGTGAGACCGCGTCGAAAGAGGCCGAGGCGCTCGCCGCTGCCGTCAAGGCGGAGTTGCCGCTCGCCAAGGCCGCCGCCGACAAACGGCTGACCGTGACCCCCTCCCCGCCTCTGTCGCGCGATGCGCAGAACGCGGCCCCGGCGCCGCCGGCGCTGATCTCTAAGCTGTTCGCCGCGAAGAAGGGCGACGTCGTGACCGCAACCGATGCAAGCGGCGCCTATGTGGCGCAGTTGAAGGAAATCCAGATCCCGGAAAACCCGCCTGACACCGCGATCACCGGCCTGTCCGATCAGCTCGCCGGCGAAGCGCGGGTCGATGCTGCCGGGGAGTTCACCGAAGCCTTGCGCCGCCGCTACCCGGTCGAGATCAAGCGCGATGCGCTCGACCGCATGTTCTGATCTTTCTCAGGCCTCCGCCTTCTCGCACAACAAGGCCAGCGCGGTCTCGAGGATCGGCATGCCGATCTCGCCGGGCGAGGTCATTATTGACTCGGGGTGAAACTGAACGGCGGCGATCGGCAGGCCCTTGTGCTCGATTGCCATGATCACGCCGTCCTCGGTTTCGGCGGTAACCTTGAGCACCGCGGGAAAAGAACCCTGCTCCGCGAACAGCGAATGGTAGCGCCCGACCGTGAAGCGCTGCGGCAGGCCCAGCAAAAGCCGGCTCGGCAAGGCGTGCACGACCGAGAGTTTGCCGTGCATCGGCTCGTCGAGCACGCCGAGCGACCCGCCGAAATATTCGACGATGCCCTGTAAGCCGAGGCATACGCCGAACACCGGAATCCGTTTTTCGATCAGCAGATCGAGGGTGTCACCGATCGCGAAATCCTTGGGCCGGCCGGGCCCCGGCGACAGCACGACGAGATCGGGCCGCAACCCGTCGCGCAATTGCTGACGCGCAAAATCGTGGCGCAATGTCGTTACCTGCGCGCCGGTCGTGCGGATGTATCCGGCCAGCGTGTGCACGAACGAGTCCTCGTGATCGACCAGCAGGATCTTGCGGCCCGATGCGGCGCGTGACGCCGCCGTGCTCGCGCGAGCCGCGGCCGGGCCGGTGCCGCGGATCGCCGAAACCAGCGCCGCCGCTTTGAGCCGCGTTTCCGCCTCCTCGGCATCGGGATCGCTGTCATTGAGCAAGGTCGCGCCGGCGCGGATCTCGGCGATGCCGTCCTTCATCCGCATCGTCCGCAGGGTCAGGCCGGTATTCATGTTGCCGTCGAAGGTGACGCGGCCGATCGCGCCGCCGTACCAGCGGCGGGCTGAGCGCTCCTGCTCCTCGATAAAGCGGATCGCCCACAGTTTCGGCGCGCCGGTCACAGTGACTGCCCAGGCATGGCTCAGAAAGCCGTCGAGCGCGTCGAATTCGGGGCTGAGCTCGCCCTCGACATGATCGACCGTGTGAATGAGGCGCGAATACATCTCGATCTGACGCCGGCCGATCACGCGCACGCTGCCCGGGGTACAGACCCGCGACTTGTCGTTACGGTCGACATCGGTGCACATCGTCAATTCGCTCTCATCCTTCTTGGAATTGAGCAATTCGCGGATGCGCTCGGAATCCTCGAGCGGGTCGCGGCCGCGCGCGATCGTGCCGCTGATCGGGCAGGTCTCGATCCGCCTTCCCTCGACCCGCACATACATCTCCGGCGAAGCGGAGACCAGGAACTCCCCCTCGCCGAGATTGATCAGCGCGCCGTAGGGCGCCGGGTTGGCCTGTCGCAGCCGGTTGAAGACGGTGCTGGGGGCATCGGGACAGCGGGTCGAGAACAGCTGGCCGCAGACGACCTCGAACAGATCGCCGCGCACGAAAGCTTCCTTGGCTTTTCTGACCAGGCCGGCGTATTCGCCCGGGCCGTGATCGCTGTCCGGCGGGATCGGTTTGGCGGCTTCGGCCCGGTACGGCGCCGGCGGTGTGGCGCGCGGCAGGCCGCGGGTCGAATGGCCGGCGACCTCGAATTCGTACCGGTGGACCGCGGAATGCTGGCGCATATGATCGACGATCAGGATTTCGTCGGGCAGATAGAGAACGAGATCGCGCTGATCCTCCGGCCGCGGCAATCTGAGCCGCATCGGCTCGAACTGAAAGACCAGGTCGTAGCCGAAGGCGCCGTAGAAGCCGAGATGCTCGTCTTCGGCACTGCCGAACAGGTCGTTCAGCGCGCGCAATACCGAAAAGACGCTGGGCTGCCGGCTGCGCTGTTCCTCTGGGAAACGCGTGTCGCTCTCGCGCACCTCGCCTCGGACGTGGTCTTGGCCGAAATCGGAGACATCGACGCTCGCAAGACCGCCGAGTGCCTCAGCGATCTCCGGGATCAGTATCCGGCCTCGGGCATTGAGGGCCTCGACCGTGAACTCGCGACCGCGGGCGGTGAACACCAGCGGCGGATCGACAAACCCCATATCGAGCCGGGTATACCGGCCTGGGAATTCGAAGCTTGACGACAACAGCACGCCGCGCCGGTCGTCAAGCGTATGAGCCAGCGGGTCGTGCTCGCGCTCATAGGGCCCGATCCAGCCCTCTCTCTGAGCGCCGCCTCGGAGGGACCTGTGGAGCCCTGGCCAGAAATGGCGAAGGCCGCCCGGTGCTCCGAGGCGGCCTTTTGGAGTAAAAATAGCGTGGCCGCCCGGGTTACACGGGCCACCACCAGCGGGCTGTGTGCGCAAACGCGTTCATGACTCCCACTCTAGCAGCCGGGCGCTCTCGTCGCAACGGGTGGATCAGATTGCCCCCTCGGCGAACAACCGGATTAACCCTAGGACGGCCACGGCAAGGACGCCGATGCAGGTCCAGCGGGCGATCGCTACGGCGCGGAACAAGACCAAGCTCTGCGACCGGGCGACCACGGCGACCAGGCTGTCGAAGCGCCCGGCCCGCTGCTCCTGGGCGGTATGCCAGGCCAGCAGAATTACCGCGCCGAGGCATCCCAGGATTCCGCACAGCAATGCCCATGAGGGATAGGCCGACATTGAACTTTCTCCTGCTCCGCACCGGGGCGGGGTCCCCCGGCCGCGATAACCTAACACCGTCCACCCCGATTTCCCTCCGATTGCCGGGGCTGATATAACCGGCGGCTGATTGAGGCGGCTGCCCTTGGCTAAACGTGTGCGGCGCCTAGCGCATTCCGCGGGAGTTCGATGCAATGAGCGTGCCGGCCGGCGATCTGAAACCGCTACTTGCCCAAGTCGCGGCCGGCCGCCGTCTGAGCGAAAGCGAGGCCGAGGCGGCCTTCGAGATCATCATGAGCGGCAACGCGACCCCGTCGCAGATCGGCGCGTTTCTGATGGGGCTGCGGGTGCGCGGCGAGACCGTCGACGAGATAACCGGCGCCGCCCGAATCATGCGATCCAAGGCGCTGATGATCGACGCACCGCCCGGCACGATCGACACCGTCGGCACCGGCGGCGATGGGTCCGGCACCTTCAACGTCTCGACCGCCAGCGCCCTGGTCGTCGCCGGCTGCGGCGTGCCGGTCGCCAAACACGGCAACCGCGCCTTCTCATCGCAGTCGGGGGCGGCCGACGTATTGGCGGCGCTCGGGGTCAATATCGAGTGTGACATGGCGATCGTGCGCCGGTGCCTGTGGGAGGTCGGCATCTGCTTCCTGATGGCGCCGCGCCACCACAGCGCGACGCGCCACGTCGCCGCGACCCGGGTCGAGCTGGCGACGCGAACGATCTTCAACCTGCTCGGGCCCTTGTCGAATCCGGCCGGCACGCGGCGGCAATTGGTCGGCGTGTTCGCGCCGGAATGGGTGCGGCCAATGGCCGAGGTGCTGGGGCGGCTCGGGGCCGAGCATGCCTGGGTCGTGCACGGCTCGGGCATCGACGAGCTGACCACCGCCGGGACGACGAGTGTCGCCGAGTTCAAGGACGGCCGGGTCATCGAATTCGAGGTCGAGCCCGAGGATGCCGGAGTCAAACCGGCCAAGCTCGATCAGCTGAAAGGCGGCGAGCCAGCCCACAACGCCGCGCTGATGCGCGATCTGCTGGGCGGCGCGCATGGTCCGCTGCGCGATATCGTGCTGCTGAACAGCGCGGCCTCGTTAGTCATCGCCGGTCGCGCCGACAATCTGCGCGACGGCGCCGAACTAGCCGCCAGATCGATCGACAGGGGCGCGGCCCGCCACGTGCTCGAACGCCTCATCGCCGCGAGCAACGGCAAAGAAGCAGGATGAGCGACGTCCTCACCGAGATCTGCGCCGAGAAGCGCTCCCATGTCGCGGCGAGCAAGGCGGCGCGGTCCGAAGCCGCGTTGCGGGTGCAACTCGGTGCCGCGCCCCCGTTGCGGCCGTTTGCGGCAGCCCTCGAAGACCGGGTGATGCAAGGCCGCTACGGCCTGATCGCCGAAATCAAGAAGGCCTCACCAAGCCGGGGGCTGATCCGCGCCGATTTCGACCCGTCGAAGCTCGCACAAGCCTATGAGGCGGGTGGCGCGACCTGCCTCTCGGTGCTGACCGACACGCCGTATTTCCAGGGCAGCGACGACCATTTGCGCGCGGCGCGTGCCGGCTGCCATTTACCGGTGCTGCGCAAGGATTTCATCCTCGACCCGTATCAGGTGCTGGAAAGCCGCACCCTCGGCGCCGATTGCATCCTGCTGATCATGGCGGCGCTCGATGATGCCACCGCGCGGGAGTTGGCCGCCGCCGCGGCCGAACTCGGTCTCGACGTCTTGGTCGAGGTGCATGACCGCGATGAGTTGGACCGCGCGCTCCGTCTCGACGCGCGGCTGATCGGCATCAACAACCGTGACCTGAAGACTCTGAAGGTCAATCTGCGCACCGCCGAGGATCTGGCGCCGCTGGTGCCGCCCGGCCGCATCATCGTCGGCGAAAGCGGCCTCAACGAGCCGGCCGATCTCGACCGGCTTGCAGAGGTCGGCACCCGTTGTTTTCTGGTCGGCGAGTCGTTGATGCGCGCCGGCGATGTCGCGGCGGCGACGCGGCGGCTGCTGCGCCTACCCGATCTCAGCCATGTCGATGTCGAGGGCCGCGCCCAAATGGTCGATGTCTCGGAGAAGGACGAGACCGACCGGGTTGCGGTCGCCGCCGCGCGGGTGCAGATGCGGCCGGAGACCTTGGCGCGGATCCAGGCGGGCGAGATCGCCAAGGGGGACGTGCTCGCGACAGCCCGGATCGCGGGTATCATGGCGGCGAAGCGCACCGCCGAGCTTCTGGCGCCGCTGGTGCCGCCCGGCCGCATCATCGTCGGCGAAAGCGGCCTCAACGAGCCGGCCGATCTCGACCGGCTTGCAGAGGTCGGCACCCGTTGTTTTCTGGTCGGCGAGTCGTTGATGCGCGCCGGCGATGTCGCGGCGGCGACGCGGCGGCTGCTGCGCCTACCCGATCTCAGCCATGTCGATGTCGAGGGCCGCGCCCAAATGGTCGATGTCTCGGAGAAGGACGAGACCGACCGGGTTGCGGTCGCCGCCGCGCGGGTGCAGATGCGGCCGGAGACCTTGGCGCGGATCCAGGCGGGCGAGATCGCCAAGGGGGACGTGCTCGCGACAGCCCGGATCGCGGGTATCATGGCGGCGAAGCGCACCGCCGAGCTGATCCCGTTATGCCATCCGCTGGCGCTGACCTCGGTTGCGGTGGAGCTCGAATGCCTGCCCGACCGATCGGCGGTCGAGATCACCGCGACTTGCCGCCTCAACGGGCGAACCGGGGTCGAGATGGAGGCGCTGACTGCGGCGAGCGTCGCGGCGCTGACCATATATGACATGTGCAAGGCGATCGATCGCGGCATGATCGTCAGCGATCTGCGCCTGCTGAAGAAGTCCGGCGGCAAATCGGGGGATTACGAGGCCCCTAGGGAAGCGATTTGATGATCTCGGTTGAAGAAGCTCTGGCGCGGCTGCTCGCGCCGCTCGAAGCGCTGTCGGCCGAACAGGTTTCGGTGGCCGATGCGGTGGGGCGGGTGCTCGCAGAGGATGTCGCCGCGCGGCGCACCCAGCCGCCGTTTGCAGTGTCGGCGATGGACGGCTACGCCGTGCGCGCCGAAGACGTCGCACGGGTCCCGGCGAGCCTGCGCATTATCGCGGAAATCCCCGCCGGCGCCGGTTTCGCCGGCACGATCTGCACGGGCGAGGCGGCTCGAATTTTCACTGGTGCGCCGTTGCCGGCCGGCGCCGATGCGATCGTCATCCAGGAAGACACCGAGCGGGATGGCGACTGGGTTGAGGTGAAGGAGGGCGCGCCGAAGGGGCGCTATGTCCGCCGTGCGGGGCTCGATTTCGCCGAGGGCGATGTGCTGCTGCAAGCCGGCTGCCGGCTGACGCCGCGCCATATCGGGCTGGCCGCGGCGATGAACCGCCCGTGGCTGTTTGTGCACCGCCGTCCTCGTGTCGGCATCCTGTCGACCGGCGACGAGATCGTCATGCCGGGCGATCCAATCGGGCCGCACCAGATCGTCAGCTCAAACGCGCTGGCGCTCGCCGCGTTCGTGACCGCTTGCGGCGGCGTGCCGATCCTGGTCGGCAATGCTCCCGATGATCCCGACGCACTGCGCCATATCGCGGCGGCTGCGCAGGGAACCGATCTGTTCGTGACGACCGGCGGCGTCTCGGTCGGCGAACACGATCTGGTCCGCGACGTGCTCTCGGAGGAAGGGCTCGCGATCGATTTCTGGCAGATCGCGATGCGCCCGGGAAAGCCGCTAATGGTCGGCCGCTATCGCGGGGTGCCGATGCTCGGCCTTCCCGGCAACCCGGTTTCGACGCTGGTCTGCTCGCTATTGTTTCTGAAGCCAGCGCTCGAAAAACTGAGCGGCCTCCCAGAAAATAGCGAGCCCCAGGCAATGGCGCGGCTCGGGGTAGCCTTGAAGCAGAACGATCGCCGCCAGGATTATCTACGCGCCCGGCTCCAACGCGCGCCCGACGGCGCGCTCGAGGTCGTGCCGTTCGAAGTGCAGGACAGCTCGATGATGCGCCCGCTCGCGGCCTCGGATTGTCTCGTGATCCGGCCGCCGCACGCTCCGGCCCTGGCGGCCGGCAGCGAAGTGCCGATCATCACCTTCCCGGGCGGCGCCCTGCCGCTCTAACCGTTCACTTTCCCTTTACGTGCTGCAGGAAATGCAGCACATCCGAGGTGAACTGCTCCGGATCCTGGATAAACGAGAAGTGGCTGACCTCGGGCTGCAATAGCAGGCCGGCATTCGGGATGTTGCCCGCCATGAATTCGGTGTTCTCACGCTTGATCGCCTCGTCATGGTCGGCGTCAACGATCCAGACCGGCACGGCGATGCGCGCGAGGTCATCCGCGGTCCAGTTCGGCTGTGTTTCCCACATCTTCTCGATCTCAGCCCGGAAATTCTTGTACTCGGTCGGAGTCGGCGACAGCTTCTCGTATTCCTTCTCCGCCCGCGCGATGAAGGCGTTGAAGACCGGGCTGCTGGTGATGTCGGCGACGCCGCTCGGATCGGAATTGGCCGCAAAAGCAAACAGCTTTGTCAGCCGGCCGGGATGGTTGAGCGCGATGTCAAGGCCGATGATCGCGCCATCGCTCCAGCCGACGATCGCGACTTTCGGGATCTTCAGAAAATCCATTAGCGCGATGACGTCCGAGGCCATCAAATCGTAGCCGTATGGCTTGTCGTCACGGCTGCTGTGCCCGTGACCGCGGCTGTCCATGACGATGATTTGGTAGCGCGCTTGCAGCGACTTCACCTGGTTGCCCCAGTAATTCGCGTTGGCCAGCCCACCATGCAACAGGATGACTGGTTCGCTCCGCGCGTTCTTGGGGCCGAAACTGGCGTACCAGATCTTGATGCCGTTGACGGTCGCATAGCCGCTCTGCACCGCCTGCGGCAGCGTCGGAGTCGGCGGCAAGGTCATCCATTGCGGCTCTTCGGCGTGCGCGGTTGCCGCCAAGACTAGAAGCGCGAAGACGAAGACAACAACGCGCATGGCCCCTTCCCTACGGCAACATTTTCCCCGGATTGAGGATGCCCTGCGGGTCGAGCGCGGCCTTGATGCGGCGCATCAGCTCGAGTTCGGCGCCGCCGCGCCATTCCGGCATCATGTAGGGCTTCAATTTGCCGATGCCGTGCTCGGCCGAGAAGCTGCCATCGAGCGCGCGCACGATCTCGTTCACGGCGTCCATCAGATCGTGATCGCGGGCGAGAAACGCCACGGGATCGGCGTCCTCGGGCTGCACCAGATTGAGATGGATATTGCCGTCGCCGAGATGACCGAACGGGACGCAGCGGATGCCCGGCACGAGGCGTTCGCAAATGTCGGTCGCGCGGCGGATCAGCTCCGGCACTTTCGACACCGGCACCGAGACGTCGTTCTTCACCGAGGCGCCGGCCAATTTCTGTGCCTCGGAATGCTCCTCGCGCAATTTCCAGAGCGCGGCGCGCTGTGCCCCACTCTCGGCGATGACGGCGTCGAGAACGACACCCGATTCCATCGCCGCCGCGAGCACTTCTTCGAGCGAGGCGCGCAACCCCGCGCCTTCGCGCGGTGTCGCCAGTTCG
>VAZR01000166.1 GCA_005888515.1 Alphaproteobacteria bacterium
AATGAGCGGCGAATCGTCGGAGTTAGATTGCCGGTCTCCCACGGGATCGCGCGACGCTCTAGGGTTAATAACCATTCTTTAAGTAAAAGTACGGTTAAGATACTGGCCGAACTGGCCGAATTTACGTTTCGTCAATATTCTCTCGCCTATCTTCCCGGGGCGCCAACCATTGGAGGGCGCGGGATGTTTTATAGGCGATCGACCATTTCTTTGCCCAGCCGCCCGCTATCCGACCTGCTGACCGCCATGCTGCGGCCAGGCCTTGCTCGGATCGGCGCGCTGGCGCGCGACCGGAGGGGCATGTCCGCGGTCGAGTTCGGGCTGGCGGCGCCGATCTTTCTCGGGGCGCTGTCGCCGCTCATCGATATCGGCCTCGCCATGTCGCAGCAGATCAAGATCAACCAAGCGGTAGACGCCGGCGCGCAATACGCCGCGGTCAACCCGTACAATCCCGACACGTGGTCGAGCAACGTCCAGAGTGCGATGACGAATGCGACGACCATGACGATTTCGCCCAATGTCGGCGCCCAGACCTGCGGCTGTCCGAACTCGACCAACACCGCGATTTCCAGCCACGATACGGTGACGAACTGCGGAACCGCAAACGGCGCCACGGGCACGCTTTGCACCGACGGAACCCAACCCGGCTATTACGTCACGATCAGCGCGACACACACCTATACGTCGATGATGCCGTATTCGGTCCTCGGCACGTCGGCGACGCTGTCGTCGCAGGCGATCGTGCGGATCCAATAGGGATATGCCGATGATGCGATCTCTTATCTTGAATGGGCTGATCGGACGCTTCCGCGCCGTCGCCAAGGATCGGCAGGCCGCCGCCGCGGTCGAACTGGCGCTGGCGATGCCAGCGCTCTGCCTGTTCATCTTCGGCATCATCCAGGTCGGTTATGCCCTGTGGGTGCAGAACGCACTCGATTACTCGGTAGCGACCGCAGCGCGGTGCGCCAGCTTGAACCTGACCGGGAGTTCCTGCGTCGGCAACACAAGTCAGGTGACAACCTATGCCGCGGCCCAGTCGGGGGCGACTGTCGATTCCTCGGCCTTCACCTACACACGCACGGCAGCTTGCGGCTGCCAGGTCAGTGCGAGCTATACGCTCGCCCTCGACATCCCTTGGGACGCTCTCTCGGTGACGCTGACGTCGAGCTCATGCGTTGCGCCACCGCCGACGAAAACCTGCGCGACTTAATTTCGAAGAGGTGAGCAAAATGCTTAGCATCCGCTCGATCCTGAACCGGCCGTTGCCGGTGCTGACCAAACTGTACCGTGACCGCGGCGGCGCCATCGCGATCATGTTGGCCATCGCGCTGTCCGGCATCGTCGGTTTTGCCGGTCTCGGCTCGGAAGTGGCCAGCTGGTATTACACGACGCGCGCAATGCAGGGCGCAGTCGATTCCGCGGCATCGACCGCCGCCGCGGCGCTGGCGTCAGCGACCTCTTCGGGGTCGACGATAACCGGCGATCAGCTCCGCAATGCGGCCCGCGCCGTCGCGGCGACATTCAATTTCACGAACGGCACAGCCAGCACGACCGTCACGGTCAATAATCCGCCGGCGACGACGACAAACCTGCCTGCTTGCTCGTCATTCTTTACCGGGTTCAACTGCTACGTCGAGGTGATCATCAGCCAGCCGCAGACGGCGCTGCTGACCGGCGTCTTGATGTCGAGCGGGCCGACGATCTCGACCCGTGCGGTGGCGCTCGCCAAGCTGGACGCCACGAATACCGGCTGCGTCGTCACCCTCAACCGGCACGCCAGCCGGGCTTTGCAAAACAGCGGCAGCGGCGCTCTGACTTTCACCGCTTGCGCGCTTTACGACAATTCCGATGCGTCGGACGCGCTGTATCAGGGCGGCAGCGGCTCGATCACCACGTCGGCTGCTTATGTTGTCGGTAATTCCAGCGGCGCGATAACGGCGACCGACGGCATCCATACCGGAATGAACCCGACCAACGATCCCTACGCCTGGGTGCCCTCTCCGACCGGCTACAACGATACCACGACGATCATCAACCCGACCAGCTGTTCGATCTTTGGATTGGGCGGCGGCAACAAAAACCTCACGCTGACCAATACGCAAACGCTCGTGCTCTGCCCCGGCACCTATGTTCTCGACGCCGCCAATTTGAGTTTGGTGGGTCAGAGCACGCTGCTCGCGCCGCCGACCGGCACCACGCTGACGACCGATTGCCCCGGCAACACCTCCGGCGGGGTCACGATCATCTTCAGCAACAGCACCGGCGGCAACCCCGGCATACCCAATTTCGGCGGTGGCGCCAACGTGACCCTCACCGCGCCGACATCGGGCACCTACAAAGGCGTCGCGATGTTCGGCGATCGTCTGACCTGCAGCGGCAACGGCAACAGCGATGTCAACGGCAATGGTACGGCTTGCACGCCGTCGATGCGGGGTCAGGGGACGCAGAACGTCACCGGCGCGGTCTATTTCCCGAAGGAGACGGTGAAGTATGAAGGCGGTGCATCCTCTGGGGGCGCGCAGTGCACCCAGTTGGTGGCAGATAAGATAGAGTTCACCGGCGGCTCGACGTTCAACAGCAACTGCACGTCGGCCGGCACCGGGGCCGGTGCGTGCCCCGTTCGGGCGGCGCAGCATCAGCATCCCGGTCAGCACATCGTGCAAAGTGCTCCGGCGCCGGTTGAACAGCGTGAACAGCAGGATCAGCGAGGCGGTCACCCCGACCGTCAGATAAAACAGCGCCGTGTGCGCCAGCGCCTGCAGGAAGACCGGGCGCTCGCCGTTCCAGGAATGCAATTGCAGGCCAAACGCGCGCATCCCGAGCGTTGCGCTGTGCCGGCCGCTGACCAGCAGCGTGTGATAGGCGAGCGGCACCAGGCCGAGCAGAAACCACAAGACCGGCCCCAGCACGCCGAAGCTCAAGACGGTCAGCAGCAGAAAGAAAAACCACAGCACGACGACGATCGCGCCGATGCAGCAGGCGTCGACCAGATAGGCGAAAGTGCGACGCCACAGCACGCCCTCGAACAGATCGGGCCGCGTGATCGGTTCCGGCGCACCCACATCGTGGTAGGCCGAGGCAAAAGTAAAATTGGCTGTCACGGGGGCTGTCCTGGGCTGGGGGCTCGATCGCCGGCATGTGGGGAGCCCGGGCGGGGCCGCAAGACGCGGCGTTTCCGGTTGGACGCGCTTCCCGTAAGCTGCGCCATGCCGCTGCCGATCAGCAGGAGGGAAGAATGCCAGCTTATTTCGTCGCCGAAGTCGAGGTAACCAATCCAGAGGGGTACGAGCCCTATCGCGCGCTGGCCGGCGCAAGCATCGCGCAATATGGCGGCCGCTTCCTCGTGCGCGGCGGCGCGGCCGAGCTGATCGAGGGAAGTCCAGCGCCGCAGCGTGTCGTCATCACCGAATTCGCCGACGTCGCGGCCGCCAAGCGCTGGTACAACTCGCCCGAATACCAGAAAGCGCTGCCAATCCGCCTCGCCAATTCGAAGGGCCGCGCCTTTATCGTCGAGGGCGCCTGACCGGACCGGCCCACAGCGATACGCCCTGGATCGCGAGCGCCAGCGCGGTCGCCATCGCGAAAGCGCCGGCGATGCCGATCGGCTCGATCGTCAGCGCCAGCAGCAGGAAAAAGCCGGTAAACCCGAATAGCCCGATCAGCAGCCCTCGCAAGACCCGGCCCGCTGCTGCGGCGCCGCTCAGATGATGCGCAAAGGCGGCGAGCACGGCGCCGAACAACGGATAGGTTGCAAGCAACCCGCTGAGCCGCGCGCCAAGCCATGGCGCCACCGCGGTCAGGCCGAGAACGAGAGCCGTCGCGACGATCATGCGTGCCGGCAAATCCCAGCCTGGCGGCGCCGGCAATTGGGCGCGGCCGCTGGCGAGCCGCGGCATCAGCCATAGCGCCGCGGCGAGCGCGGCATAGACGATCAGGGCGAGCAGCCAGAGCGGCAAGGCGATCACCTGCAGCACAGCCGCGCATACCGCGAAGGCGCCCGTCCCGGCGGCAAGGCTCCCCGGCCAGCCGATGTTTCGCGCCGCCACGCCATAGGCGAGACAGAACCCTGCTTCGGCCGCGGCGCCGGCCAGGCAGCCTCGCGCTGCCGCGGCGGCGAAACCTGTCCCCTGTTCGATAGCGAGAAACCAGCACACCGGGCCTGAGGTCAACGGCAGACCGATGAACCAGCCGCTGACCGTCTCGCCCCAGCGCCGCCCGGCTAGGCTCGCCGCCCCGATCAACAATGGCGTGACGATCGGCTTGAGGAGCAGCGTGTCCATCGATCATTCGGAGGTCAGACTTGCCGGTAATCAGATGCCCGCCCGCGACACGTGTTGCAGCGGAGCGGCGGAATGGGCAACGTTGCGGCACCGTGCGGACGCGACCGAGGGTTGCGCTGGCATGGGTTCGGCGGGCGAGACGAGGGTAGCACGCGATGAGATATGTCCAACGGGTGTTACAGCCGGAAGAAACGATCGTCCATCAGAGTCGGTTGCACGCGCTGATCTTCCTGCCCGCCCTGATCCTGCTGGTAATAGCCTTGGCGCTCCTGGTGGCGAGCGGCCAATTCGCCGACGAAAAGATCACCATCGGGTTTGAGGCAGCGGCGGCAATGTTCGGGCTCCTCGCGATCGCGTCCTGGGCACGAGCGGCCATCCGCCGCGCCACCACCGAGCTCGCCGTCACCGACCGCCGCGTCATCTACAAATCCGGGCTGTTCGCCCGTCACACGCTGGAGATGAACCGCAGCAAGGTCGAAAGCGTCGATGTCGACCAGTCGATCCTCGGACGGATCTTCGGTTTCGGCACGATCATCGTCCGCGGTACCGGCGGCAGCCTCGAACCGATTCGCCTGATCAGCGACCCGCTGACCTTCCGCAGCCACATCACCGCAAGCTGATTCCATGCCGTCCCGCGCCGTCGCCGCTGTAGCGAGCCGAAGCTCCGGCGAGGTGTCGGCGGTGGGGCATGGCGCGGCGCTGTCGATCGGGCTTTCCGCGGTGATCGTCGCGGCCAGCGTTCAGGAGCCGCGGGTATTGGCGATCCGGCTGCCAAACCGGAACGCTGGCGACGCGTCGGCCGAAGCGCTGCCTTCGGGCCCGCTCGAAGCCGAGCACCGCACGCTCGAAATCGGGCTGCGCACCTGGGTCGAGCGGCAAACCAGCCAAAAGCTCGGCTATGTCGAGCAGCTCTATACGTTCGGCGATCGCGACCGAGCGGCGGGCGTGGACTCGCATGCACTGCCCGCGCTGGTCGTCGCCTATCTCGCCCTGGTCCGCGAAGCCCGCACCGCAGGTTCGGCAGATGCGGTGTGGCAGGGCTGGTACCGCTATTTCCCGTGGGAGGATTGGCGCGACGGCAAACCCAACTCGCTCGGCCAAATCGAGCCACGGCTGGCGCGCTGGGCGGCTGAAGCCGCGATCGAACCCGAACGGCGGTTGCGCGAGGAACGGCTCGGTCTGGCGTTTGGGTTCCCGGCCGGATCGTGGAACGAGGAACTGGTCCTCGAACGCTACGAGCTCCTCTACGAGGCTGGGCTGGTCGCGGAGGCGGTGCGCGATATCGGACGGCGGATGCCCCGCGCGGTTTCCGCTGGTGACGTCCTCGGCACCGGCGTCGCGATGGCGCTCGACCATCGCCGCATCCTGGCAACGGCGCTTGGCCGTCTCCGCGGCAAGATCAAATACCGGCCGGTGGTTTTCGAGCTGATGCCGCCGGCCTTCACGCTGCTGCAATTGCAGCGGACCGTCGAGGCGCTCGCCGGCGTCAGATTGCACAAGCAGAATTTCCGCCGGTTGGTCGAGCAGCAGGGTCTTGTCGAGGAAACCGGCGAGATCAGCGCGGCGACTGGCGGCCGGCCGGCGCGGCTCGTGCGCTTTCGCCGCGAGGTGTTGCTCGAGCGTCCCGCCCCCGGTCTGCGCCTTCGCGCCGGAAGGCGAACGGCCGGATAATACCTGCCCGGCGGTCTGCCATGCTGCGAGGGCGGGCTCGCGGGGGGTTGACGATCTGCTCGCAGACCTTATTCTCATATTCAGCATAATTAACTGCTGCCGGACGGATCCCCGCCGTCCGGCTTTTCCGGACGCCACAAATGCTCATTTAGAGCA
>VAZR01000167.1 GCA_005888515.1 Alphaproteobacteria bacterium
GGCCGATGCGGTGCAGCGCTTGCGCTTCGAGCATCCCGAGGTGCGCTGCGTCGTGATCCGCTCGGGCAAGGACAACGTGTTTTGCGCCGGCGCCAATATCGGCGCGCTCGCCCAAGCCTCGCACGGCCATAAGGTCAATTTCTGTAAGTTCACCAACGAGACCCGCCTCGCGATCGAAGATGCCTCGGAGCATTCGGGGCAGCGTTATCTTGCCGCGGTGAACGGGACCGCGGCCGGCGGCGGCTATGAGCTGGCATTGGCTTGCGACTGGATCATGCTGGTAGACGACCGGCGCTCGGCCGTCGCGCTTCCGGAAGTGCCATTGCTCGGTGTGCTGCCCGGCACTGGCGGGCTGACGCGACTGAGCGATAAGCGCAAGGTGCGGCGCGATCTTGCCGATGTGTTCTGTGCGACCGAGGAAGGGGCGCGCGGCCGCCGCGCGCTCGACTGGCGGCTCGTCGACGAAATCGTGCCGCCCTCGTCCTGGGACGAGAAGCTGCGGGAGCGGGCACAGGCCCTGGCGGCGGTCTCCGATCGTCCCGCCGATGCCAAGGGCATCGCACTACCGCCGCTCGACCGCGAGATCGACCGCGACGCGACCGTCTATCGCCATGTCCGCGTGCATCTCGACCGTGAGCTTCGTCTCGCGGAGATAACGATTCTCGGTCCGGGCGAGCTGCCGACCGATGTCGACAGTATTCATGGCGCGGGCGCCGATTTCTGGCCGCTGGCGTTGGCGCGCGAGCTCGACGACGCGATCCTGCATCTGCGCCTTAACGAGCCCGAGCTCGGCATTATCGTCTTTCGATCCGAGGGCGATTTTGCCGCGGTGCTCGCCGCCGACGCGCTGCTTGACGCGCATGCCGACGATTGGTTTGTGCGCGAGATCCGGCTCTACCTGAAGCGCGTCTTTAAGCGCATCGACCTGACCGCGCGCAGCCTGTTTGCGCTGATCGAGCCGGGAAGCTGCTTTGCCGGAAGCCTCGCCGAGCTGGTCTTTGCCGCCGACCGTGGCCTCATGTTCTCCGGCACGCGCAGCGGCGATAATCGCGGCCCCCCGACGCTCATTTTGTCATCGCTCAATTTCGGGACTTATCCGATAGCGAACGGCCTCGGCCGTCTCGCGACACGTTTCCTTGGCGAGCCCGACAGTCTGGAGCGCGCCCGGCAGGCGATTGCCGAGCCGCTCGAGGCCGAAGCCGCTGCCGCATTGGGCCTCGTTACGGCCGCCTACGACGAGGTCGATTGGGACGAGGAGGTGCGCCTCGCGCTCGAGGAGCGCGCCAGTTTCTCGCCCGATGCGCTGACCGGGCTGGAAGCCAACCTGCGCTTCGCCGGGCCGGAGACGATGGAGACGCGCATTTTCGGCCGGCTCACCGCCTGGCAGAATTGGATTTTCAGCCGCCCCAACGCGGCGGCAGAAACCAGCGCATTAAAGCGCTATGGTAGCGGCCTGCGCCCGAGCTTCGATCCGGAACGGGTCTGACCGGCGCATGAGAAAGACAAGCACATGATCGATCCGACGATAGTCGATTACGACGGGATGATCCCGAACAATGTCGGGCTCAACGCCGACCCGCGGCTGCGCCGCGCGCTGGAACGCTGGCATCCCGGCTATCTCGACTGGTGGCGCGACCGCGGTCCGGAGGGTTTTCAGGAGAAGCTCGTCTATCTGCGCACTGCAATCAGCGTCGAGCCGGAGGGCTGGGCCAAGTTCGGCTTTGTCCGCATGCCCGAATACCGCTGGGGCATCCTGCTGGCGCCGGCGATCGAGGACCGCAAGATCGGCTTCGGCGCCCATAAGGGCGAACCCGCGTGGCAGGAGGTACCGGGCGAATATCGAGCGATGCTGCGCCGGCTGATCGTCGTGCAGGGCGACACCGAGCCGGCGTCGGTCGAACAGCAGCGGCATCTCGGCGTCACCGCTCCCTCGCTCTACGATTTGCGCAATCTCTTCCAGGTGAATGTCGAGGAGGCGCGGCATCTGTGGGCGATGGTGTACCTGCTGCAAAAGTATTTCGGCCGCGACGGGCGTGAGGAGGCGGAGGAATTGCTGAGCCGCCGTTCCGGCGACCGCGACAGCCCGCGCCTGCTCGGCGCGTTCAATGAGGCGACGCCCGATTGGCTGTCCTTTTTCATGTTCACCTTCTTCACCGACCGCGACGGCAAGATGCAGTTGCACGCGCTGTCGCAATCGGGGTTCGACCCGCTGTCGCGCACCTGCCGGTTCATGCTGACCGAGGAGGCGCATCACATGTTCGTCGGCCAATCCGGCGTCGGCCGGATTATCGAACGGACCTGCCAGGCAATGCGCCAAGCCGGCATCGATGACCCGAACGATATCGAGCGGGTGCGGGCACTCGGAGTCGTCGATCTGCCGACGATGCAGAAAAAGGCCAATCTGCATTTCTCGCTGACCCTCGATCTGTTCGGTAGCGAGATCAGTACTAACGCAGCCAACGCTTTCAATGCCAGCCTGAAGGGCCGCTACCTCGAAGACCAGATTGACGACGACCATTTGCTGCTCGGCGCTGCCTATCCGGTGTTGCGGCTGAAGGACGGGCATATCGTCGAGGAGAAGGTACCGGCGCTGTCGGCCCTCAACATGCGGCTGCGCGACGATTACGTCGCCGACGCCGCCTCGGCGATCGAGCGTTGGTGGAACCGGATCATCGCGCGCGCCGGCATCGACTACCGCATCCGGCTGCCGCATGTTGCGTTCAACCGGCGCATCGGCGAGTTCGCCGCGATCCATGCCGACCCGGACGGCAATCTACTGAGCGAGGAGGCCTGGCAGCGGCGGCGCGACGAGTTTCTGCCGACGACCGCGGACAATCTGTTCATCGAAAGCCTGATGCGGCCGGTCACCGAACCTGGCGGCTTCGCCTCATGGATCGCACCGCCGCGCGCCGGCATCGACGGCCAGCCCGGCAATTTCGAATACGTAAAGCTGGCCGGCTGACCACAATCATCAGAGATGCAAGGGGGAGGGATGAGAAGACGTATCGCCGCTGTCGCGGTGCTGCTGCTGTCGGCCGCGCCGGCTGGCGCCGCCGACAACGTCAAGATCGGCTTTGTCACGACCTTGAGCGGCCCTGCCGGCATTATCGGCAAACATATGAAGGATGCGAGTGAGCTGTCGCTGTCGATGCTTGGCGGCAAGGTCGGCGGGCTGCCGGCGCAGATTGTCTATGGCGACGATCAGCAGAAGCCCGATATCGGCCGCCAGGTCGCCGACGAGATGCTGAAGCGCGACAAGGTCGATTTCATGACCGGGATCATCTGGTCGAACGTGATGCTGGCGCTCTATCAGCCGGTGATCGAGTCGGGCACGATGCTGATTTCCGCCAATGCCGGTCCGCATGAGCTCGCCGGCGAGAAATGCGCGCCTAATTTCTTCTCGGCCTCTTGGCAGAACGACCAGACGCCGGAGGCGATGGGCAAGTTCATGGACGATCAGAAGATGAGCGACA
>VAZR01000074.1 GCA_005888515.1 Alphaproteobacteria bacterium
GGCGTTGAAATCGCGGTGAAACGCGGTTCGGTCGAAACCCAGGAGATCGCTGCAGATCTCCGGCGCCGCCGTGGCCAAATCCGGGCTGCACGGCGCAAGAAAGGCAAAGTGGCCGGCCAGCGGCACAATATGCGTCGCCGGCAGCGACCTTAGGTTCGCCTTGATCATGTCCGTGCTCCAGCGGGCAACCGCGATCCGATCGTCTTCGGCCTGCCAAAGCTGCACCGGCACCGTCACCCCGGCGAGACCGGCGCGAGTGAAGGCGTGGCCCAGCGCGGGCGCCGCAATTGCCGCGGCCTTGATGCGTCGATCATGAACCCAATTCGGGACTGCAGGCGGCTCGGCCGGCGCCCCGGTGCCGGCCTGAACGGCGCGCGCCCGGGCGCAACCCCAGTCTTCTGCGTGCTCCTTGCAGAATGCAGCCGCAAGAGTGAAGTCCGGCTCGCCTCCGATCGCGACCAGCACGGCGGCCGCGCCCGCCGAATGACCTAAGGCGCCGATCCGCGGCGCGGCGATGTGGTCCCGGCCCGACCACACGGTCAGCAGGTAATCGATCGCGAGCTTCACATGCCGCGGCCGGTCCCTGAAATTCCGTTCGGTGAAGCTGTAGCGACGGTCGCGCCAGTTGTCGCCGGTGTGCTCGATCGCGGCGGCGACAAATCCCGCCTCGGCAAGGGCGAGAGCCGTATCGTAGTGGATCGCGGCGGTGCCGCCGGTGCCATGCGAGATGACGACAAGCGGCAGCGGCGAGCCTGAGACTGCGCCGTCAGTCGCCACGCTCTGCCGAAACGGGCCGAGCCGGTGGACCGCCGCCGGCGCCTCGCTTGGATACCAGATGGCAAGCTGGAAGGGCTGATCTTCCGGGTCGGGAACCGTGACTTGCTGGAAACCGACCGCCCCCGCGACGCCCGGCGTTCCGAAAAGGATCAGACCCCCGATGATGATTGGCAACGTCGATGATGGGTGGAGCGCAACACCGCTCGCTTCCGTCACGCGGGTCCTTTCCAGGTTGCGGCGGACAATCGCGCGGAAGACGGCGTATTGCAGCAGGAAGGCGACGATTTTCGCACCGACCGCCACAACCGAGATGAACCACGCCCAAATCGTCAAATCGCCATAGCCGGCGATCGCCAAATTGGCGAGGCCAAGCGCCGCCATCAACCCGGCCCAGGCATATCCCGCGGCGACCGCGACGCGCTCCGGCAGGTTCTGACGAGCGATCTCCGGCAGATAGCGGAGCATCCAGCCGCGCCGCAACATGACAGCAGCGATTGCGAAATGGACGATGCTCGGCTTCAGCATCACGAAACGCGGGCTTTGGGTCAGGATCGTCGCGCCGCTGAGGACCACGACGAGACCGAGACTCATCCACTGCATCGGCTCGATCGGCCGGCCGGGAAACCTCAGGACGCGCAACTGAACCAACCCGACTGCGATCGCAATCGCGGCCGCGACGGTTATGTTCCCCGAAAGCAGATAGGTCGCGAGAAATAGAAGCGCCGACAAGAAATCGCTGAGGAGCTGCCCCAGAGCCTGCTTCATTGCGGTTCTCCCTCCGGCCCCGATCGGCCGATATTGCCGGCCGGCGGCAACAAGCTTTCGAGGTGGGCGACATAGGCAAGCAGTGCCCGGCGGCCATGCTCGGTCAGCGAATAGAGCGTCTGTGGACGCCGTGCGACAAAGCGCTTCTTCACCGCGATGTAGCCTGCGTCTTCGAGCTTGCGCAGATGGATGCTGGCATTGCCGTCGGTCGTCTTCGTGGCATCGCGCACCGCCGAAAAATCGGCTGATTTGGCGCCGGCGAGAAATGCGACGATAGCGAGCCGAACCCGGCTGTGCAGCAGCTCGTCGATCGCGGCGTGGTCGTAATCGGTCATCGCCGGATCCGGGCACCCCGCTGCAGCAGGATCAACCCGGGACCGGCGAGGAGCAGGAGCATCAAAGCGGCCGACAACGGCAGTCTCTCGACATGATGCCGGAGCGAGAAGATCGCGAGCTCGCCGAGCCACCAGGCAAGCGCGACCCAGCGTAGCCATGAGAGGTTGGTGAGGCGGGCGCTGGCGAAGAACGCGATCCCCATGACCCCGGCGACGACCGCGTCGAACCAGCCCTCGCGGATGGCGCCGGTCCATGCGGCGGCGAAGCCCATGATCGTCAGAAAGATGCCGCAGCCCAGCCACAGCATGCCGAGTGCTTGCGCCATTGGCCCGCGCGGCGGCGGTGAACCGCCAAACAGACGGGCGAACTGACGGCGCAACGAATAGAGCCAAGCCAGGCCGATGCAGACGGCCCAGACTCCGTTCGGCGGGACCGGCGACCAGCCGCGGATGAAGGCATAGGCGCCGATGTACCCGACGGCGATCGCGACGCCCCAGACCAGCATATCCGGGCTGCAGGCGGTGGCGTAGGCGCCGCCCTCTTCAATCGCGCGGCGGATAAAGGCGATGTCCTCGCGCGCCCGGTCCTCCTCGATCACGCCTCTCTCCGGTTCGCAGTGTACTTTGTGTTTTAAAGTATACTGCGAACCGCATCGGCGCAAGCGGAGTTCGTCTTATGCGAGTGAGTCTACAGCACCGCGACGGCTTCGATCTCGATCAGGAATTCGGGGGCGGCGAGCGCCGCGACCGCGACGAGGGTATGCGCCGGCATCTTCTTGCCGAAGAATTCCTCACGGATCGGGCCGTAATCGGCGCGGTGGCGGATGTCGGTCAGATAAGTATTGATTTTGACGATGTTGGCCATCGTGCCGCCGCCGGCCTCGACCTGCGCCTTCAGGCATTGCAAGGCGGCGCGCGCCTGCGCCTTGAAATCGCCGGCATGGGCGGGAGTGCCGTCCCGACCGTAGGCGACCTGGCCGGCGATGTAGAGGATCGTCTGCGCGCCCGAGACCTTGACCGCCTGCGAATACATCGGCGGGTCCCAGACATCGCGGGCAGCATAGGGTTCGATCGTGGGCATCGCGATACCTCCCGAGAAATGCGGGAGGTATCCTACTTCGGCGACACCACCATCGTCATCTGGCGCCCTTCCATGCGCGGGAACTGCTCGACCTTGGCGATCTCGTCGAGATCTTCCTTGACGCGCATCAGCACATTCATGCCGAGCTCCTGGTGCGCCAACTCGCGCCCGCGGAACCGCATCGTCACTTTGACCTTGTCGCCTTCTTCGATGAACTTGTTCATGCTGCGCATCTTGACCTGATAATCGTGGTCATCGATGCTCGGGCGCAGCTTGATTTCCTTGACTTCGATGATCTTCTGCTTCTTGCGAGCTTCGTTCTTCTTTTTCTGTTCTTCGTATTTGAACTTGCCGTAATCGAGGATCTTGCAGACCGGCGGATCTGCGTTGGGCGCCACCTCGACCAGATCAAGGCCGGCCTCGACCGCCATCTCGATCGCTTCGTTGCGCCCGACAATTCCCACCATCTCGCCGTGCTCGTCGACCAGGCGCACACGCATCACGCTGATCTCGTCGTTGATGCGGGGCCCCTCGCGGGTGGGGGTGACGTTAAAGGGTGGTCTGGCTATGTAGCATCTCCTTGCAATAGTTAAGCAGGGCCGGACCCCGCTCGCCTCGAATGCTAGTGCGAGCCCGGTGGGACTGCCTCTACTTTCAATCTAGCAATCGCTTCGCCGAGCGCAAGTGCTTCCTGCGCGGGACTGCCCAGCCGGCGCAGCGAAACTGAACGCTGTTCAGCCTCGCGCCTGCCGACGGCCAGGATCAGCGGCACCTTGGCCAGGCTGTGCTCGCGCACCTTGTAGCTGATCTTTTCGTTGCCGGTATCCGCGACTGCCCGGAGTCCGGCATTGATGAGTTCCCGCGCGACCTCCTCGGCATAGCCGGACGCTTCTTCGGTGATCGAGGCGACGACGGCCTGGACCGGCGCCAACCACAGCGGAAAATTCCCGGCATAATGCTCGATCAGAATGCCGGTAAAACGCTCGACCGAGCCGAGGATCGCGCGGTGCAGCATGACCGGCGTGTGGCGGCCGCCATCCTCGCCGACATAGGTCGCGCCGAGCCGCTCGGGCATGTTGAAATCGAGCTGCAAGGTGCCGCATTGCCAATCGCGGCCAAGCGCATCGCGCAACACGAATTCGAGCTTGGGACCATAGAAGGCGCCTTCGCCGGGGTTCAGCGTATAGGACAGCCCGGCGGCTTCGACCGCATCCCGCAGATCCTTCTCGGCGCGGTCCCAGATAGCGTCGCTGCCGGCCCGCACCGGCGGGCGGTCGGCGAATTTGATCGCGACGTCATCAAAGCCGAAATCGCGATAGATCGATAGCAGCAGACCGCAGAACGCAATCGCCTCGTCCTTTACCTGGGCCTCGGTGCAGAAGATGTGCGCGTCGTCCTGCGTGAAGCCGCGCACCCGCATGATGCCGTGCAGCGCGCCGGAGGGTTCGTTGCGATGACAGCTGCCGAATTCGGCGAGCCGCAACGGCAATTCACGATAGCTGCGCAGCCGGTTGCGGAAGATCAACACATGGCCAGGGCAGTTCATCGGCTTGACCGCGAGCACCCGCTGGTCGCGGCTTTCGGCGATGAACATGTTTTCGCGGAAGTTCTCCCAATGTCCGGAGGCTTCCCACAGGCTACGGTCGAGCAGCAGCGGTCCCTTCACCTCCTGGTAACCGGCCGCGTCGAGCCGGCGGCGCATGTAATCCTCGATGATGCGGAACAGCTTCCAGCCCTTGGGGTGCCAGAAGACGCTGCCGACCGCCTCTTCCTGCAGATGGAACAGGTCGAGCTCGCGTCCGAGGCGGCGATGGTCGCGGCGCTCGGCTTCCTCGAGCCGGAAAAGGTACTGGTCGAGGTCTTTCTGGCTCGGCCAGGCGGTGCCGTAGACGCGCTGCAGCTGGGCGTTGTTCGGATCGCCGCGCCAATAGGCGCCCGCGACGTTCATCAGCTTGAACGCCTGTCCGAGCCGGCCAGTCGAGGGCAGATGCGGACCGACGCACAAATCAACAAAATTGCCCTGGCGATAGAGGCTGATCTCCTCCTCGCGCGGGATCTCGCCGATATATTCGGCCTTGTAGCGCTCGCCGAGCCCGTCGAAGAACGCGACGGCCTTGTCGCGATCCCAAACCTCGCGGGTGATCGGCTCGTCGCGGCGCACGATGTCGCGCATACGCTCTTCGATACGCGCCAGATCGTCGGGGGTGAACGGCGTCGCGCGCGCAAAATCGTAGTAGAAGCCGGTCTCGGTCGCCGGGCCGAAGGTGACCTGAGTTTCGGGGTAGAGCTCCTTGACCGCCTCGGCCATCACGTGGGCAGCGTCGTGGCGCAGGATGTCTGTGCCCTCCGGCATCTCGCGGGTGATGATCGCGACCGCGGCATCGTGGTCGATCAGGGTCGCGAGATCACGCGGCCGCCCATCGATCTTGACCGCCACCGCCGCCTTCGCGAGACCCGGGCCGATCGCGGCCGCCAGCTCGGCGCCGGTTACCGCGGCGGGAAACTCGCGGCGGCTGCCATCCGGCAGGGTTATCGTAACGGGCGCTCCCGAGCGACCTGGCGGCGAATGCGCGATATCGTTTTGACTTTTACTCATCGTGCCCTGTGCTCCGTACATGGTGCCGTTCGGGCGAGGCGGAAATGGTCATGAAAAAACCCCGTCCGTTGCCGGCGGGGTCCGTCGAGTTCGAGCGATGCGTCTCAATCAGCGCGCGCGACCTCCCGGCACCCCGGCTGCGGGGGTGGTGGTAGTCGTCGCGACGGTCAGACCGATGCCGCTCATGGCCGGGAATATCGCGAGCCGGCCGCGCCCCGTCAAGACAGGCGCTCCGCGGGAACCGCAGCCGAGATTAACCCTAGGCGACGACCGAGACCGGCTCGTACTCGCGGACCCGATTGACGTGCGGGAACAGCAGCTCTTCGTAAACCTCGATCGTGCGCGCGCACATGATCTCGCGCGTGTAGGTGGACGCGACCTGAGCGCGGGCGCGCCGGCCGAACGCGGCCCGCTCGTCGTCGTCGAGCGCCAGGGCTTGGCCGATCGCGATGGCGAGCGCCGCCGGATCGCGCGGCGGCACGAGCCAGCCGGTGCCGGGCAGGATCGTCTCGCGCGCCCCGCCGTGATCGGTCGCGACAATCGGCCGTCCCATCGCTTGCGCCTCGACGATGACGCGCCCGAACCCCTCCGGATCGGTCGAGGCCGACACCACTGCATCGGCCAGCATGTAGGCCGTCGGCATGTCGCGGCAGTCCTCGATGATGCGGAACCTGTCGGCGAGCCGAAACCGCTCGATCGCCGCCTCGAGCTCGCGCCGGAAGCCCGGGTGCTGCGCTTCGCCGACCAGAACGCCGCAGACCTCGCGCCGGGCGAGGCGGGCAATCGCCTCGATAAACTCGAGCCCGCCCTTCCAGCGGGTCAGCCGGCCCGGCAGCATGACGACGGCAAACCCGTCGGGCACCCGCCAGCGCACCGCGAGCTCGGCGACCTGCTGACCCCAAACCCGGCGCGGATCGAAGCGGGCGAGATCGACCCCGCGCGGAATCGTGCGCAGCCGGTCAGGATCGACGCCGTAGACCTCCGCGACATGCTCGCCGACAAATTGCGAGATGGCGATCACCCGGTTGCCGCGCGCCATCACCGAGTTGTAGCGCTGCTTGAGCGGCAGGTCGGCGTCGTACGCGTTATGGAAAGTCGTGACGAAGCGTCGGCGCGTGGCGCGCGTTGCGAACCAGGCGCTCCAGGCTGGAGCGCGGCTGCGCGCATGGACGATGTCGATCCGGCAGCGGCGGATGATCTCGGCGAGAGCCTTGCCGTTGCGGCGGATCACCAGCGGGTTCTTCGAGGCGAGCGGTAAGGTGATGTGCTGCGCGCCGTTCCGCACCAGCTCCTTTTCCAGCGGCCCGCCGGCGGAGGCGACATACGCGGTCCAGCCTGCCGCAACCAGCGCCCCCGCAAGGTCGATCGTGCCGCGCTCGACACCGCCGGACACAAGGCTCGGGACGATTTGCAATACGGCGGGCGGGCGGGTCGTCGCCGGCGTCGCTTCTTTCAAAATCGGGGCAATGTTATCGTCGCTGAACACTTTGCTGCGATACCTCGACATGCCCGCGTCCGACAACGAATCGGCGATAGCTTCCGGTGCCGGGAGTCTAGCACGCCCGGATGGCGCATCAATCGCCTACCACCGGCTCGAGGGGCAGACACCCGGGATTGTCTTTATGGGCGGCTTCCGCTCCGACATGACCGGCACCAAGGCATTGTTTTTGGAGGATTATTGCCGCCGGCGCGGACGCGAGTATGTGCGCTTCGACTATTTCGGGCATGGCGCATCGAGCGGCGATTTCGCCCGCGGCACGATCGGCCGCTGGCGCGAGGACGCAATCGCGGTCATCGATTCGCTGACCGAGGGGCCGCAGATCCTCGTCGGATCGAGCATGGGCGGCTGGATCATGCTGCTCGCCGCCCTAGCCAGGCCTCAGCGGATTGCGGCACTGGTCGGCATCGCGCCGGCGCTGGATTTTACCGAGGAACTGCTGCCGAAGCGGCTCACGCCGGAGCAGCGCCAGGAAATCGAGGACACCGGGGCGATCGTGCTGCCCTCGGATTATGACCCGGCGGGGTATCTTTACACGCGCGTGCTGATCGAGGATGGCCGGCAGCACCTGCTGCTCGGTAGGCCGATCCCACTCGATGTGCCTGTCCGGCTGCTGCACGGTTTTGACGATGCGTCTGTCCCATGGCAGCTGAGCCTGCGTCTCGCCGAACACTTGCGGAGCCGCGATGTCGTCGTGATGCTGGTCAAAGGCGGCGACCACCGCCTGTCGAGCGACACCGATCTCGCCCGCTTGGCGCAAATTCTTGATGCGCTGCTCGCCGGCTGACCGCCGACTCGATCGAGCTACCGCCTTCCGAAGACGATCTCGACCCGGCGGTTTTTCTGGCGGCCATCGGGATCGTCGGAACCGTCGGGCTTGGTGTTGGGCGCCACCGGGCGGGTCGCCGCAAAGCCGTCGATCTTGAATTTGAGGCTGGTCAGGCCTTCGCGCTCCGCCAGCCATTGGCGCACCGCGTCGGCGCGCCGCTCCGACAGTTTCTGGTTGTAGGCAGGGGTGCCCTTCGAGTCGGTATGGCCTTCGATCCGCACCACTCCCTTGGCGCGCTCGCGCAGAATGCCGCCGACCTGCTTCAGGGCATCCGCCGCGCTCGACCGGATGTCGGATTTATCGAAATCGAACAGGATGTCGGCCGGCAATTCGATGCGGGTCTCGGTCGCGGTCTGCTTGACCTGCAGCGACTGCACCCTGCCGCCCAGATCCTCGACCCGGTAGTTCAGGTCGAGCACGTCTCCGGGCAATTCCCTTACAGAGCCGCCCGGGTCGATAGCAGTACTTCTATCCTGCGCGGAACCACTCGCGCTCGCGAGGACGACGAGGGCGAATACGATGATAACGCGCCGCATCGGCACGCCCCGTCACTGCGTGATCGGGACGCCGTCGATGGGCTGGAAATCAGGAACGACGACCGTGACCTTTTCGACATTGGCGGGCGGCGCGGCGAACTTGGCCCATAGGTTGGATCGCGCGCCGGCCTTTACCTGCTGAACCACGGAACAGACGCATTTGCCGGTGCTGTCACGCACCACGAGGTACTTCTTTTTATTGGCATTATCGATCAGGTGCACGCCGCCGACTTCCTCGCAGGCGCGGTTGCTTGCCTCCCGCCATTTGCAGCCGGGGTGGAAGAATTTGCCGGACTCGTTGATCAATTGAAAGCGCAAGGTCACCGAATTGCTTTCGTCGCGCTTCAAATCCTGGATGACGATGCTGATCCCCGGTTCCGTGCCCTCGGCTTTCAGCTCGGCAGCCGATGTCGGGGCCGCAAAAAGGCCGATCAAACCGATTGCCGTTACTACAAACAGGGCTTTGCAGAAGAGCCGCATATCCCTCCCCCTTTGCACAGGCGCCTCGCGGGCGCTCGCCAGCTCCGATTTTGTTACACCGGATCGGCGCGGGCGGCAATTCGCTCCGCGGCAGGGCTAGTCGGTGATTCTAGAACTCGAATTGTTCGACCACCATCGGCTCGTTGCGCGAGGCTGTGATCCATTCCTGGATCTCCGGCATCGCCATGATCGCGTCGCAATAGGCGGCGGCCTCGCGTTCGAGCTCGATCTTGTAGGTGCGGAAGCGGCTCGCAACCGGCGCATACATCGCATCGGCAACCGTGAAATGCCCGAACAGGAAATCGCCCTGCCCCTCGCCGCAACGGGCCCGGCAATCGCGCCAGATCGACATGATGCGGTTGATGTCGGCCTGCACCTCGGCGGTGATCTCGCGGCCAGGGAAGCTCGACCGGATGTTCATCGGAAGATGCTGGCGCAACGCCTGGAACCCCGCATGCATCTCGGCGCTGACCGCGCGCGCGGCGGCGCGCATTGCCGGGTCTTTCGGCCAGAGGTCGAAGGTCGGGAAGGATTCGGCGATATACTCGCAGATCGCCAAGCTGTCCCAGACCGTCAGCTCGCCGTGCTTCAGCGCCGGCAGCCGTCCAGACGGCGAATATTTCAGCACCGTTTCCCGGCTCGTCGGCTGATAGAGCGGCACCACCACCTCGTCGAAGGCGACGGTAGTGCGCTTCAGCGCCAGCCAAGCGCGCAACGACCAGGAGGAGTAGTTCTTATTGCCGAGATAGATCGTCAGATCGGCCATATGGCCCCCAGCAGGTAGTGGCGCTCCAGTCTGACACAACACCGGCGCGGGACAATCGATACCATGGCTCAATGAGCCAGAAAATACCGGGTTACTCGATCGTATAGCCCCAAAATCCTGTTCCGAAACCTCGTCCACGGCGTAGCAGGAATCACGACTGCATCGGTGCTCATCGTTGCGTTCATAGCCTCCGTTACGCCCGTGTCAAAAGTGACGTTGAACGACACTTCTCCCTCAAAGATCAAACCTGTCGGTGCTTCTATCCTCACGTCATAGATCCGTTGGTGGGGGTCGGGGCTCCTATCCGTGTGATGCCCCGAATATCCCCAGCGCGGGTTTTGATTTTTGAAGTCTCGCTTGATCTCGTCACTCACCCCATCAATATCGAAATCCCCGTCCTCGCGATTGCGACGGCCAGGGCTCCCGTCGTCCCACCGCGCATGAAAGCTTGCGTCACCAGGATTATTCGGTACGAGGTCGAAGACCCTCAACAAGCCCGTCTCGCTGCGGGCGAGATTGTGCTTTCGAATGCTATATTCCGCATCCAAATGATGCTTCGCAATATTCAGGTTGCTTAACTGCATCACCCGGCCGTCGGGTCGGTTGCGCTCGGCAATTTGCTGGGTCCTGTTCACGTCGATCAGTCCATGCTGATACGGCCGCTGCTAGGGACCACCGCCTCGATCGTGGCCTGCCGGCATTAGCCTCCCGCGCCACGCGGTAGCCTAGCTTGCGTTTGTACTGTGCGAGGTCCTGGATTGTGCTCGGTTGCAACCCTCAGGTCCTCTAATCCTTTGCGTAAGTTTTCGAGGCCCTGAACGAACACATATATCGCCGCGCCCGCTTGGACCCACGCCAGTGAAGCAGGACTCCAGTTTGCAGGGTTCACCCCCAATCCGCCGGTCAGGATACCATGTGAGGTCTCGAACAAATACGCGGCGTTGGCCATCATAACGGCGCCGAAGACCAGCTCGATCAGGGCATAGACCAAGAGGTGCCGATGTCGCATGCCATACATGCCCAGAGCGATGCACAAAAAGGGCAGGACGAAAAAGTACTGTCTTAACTCCCCGACGGTGATGGTCCCGATGACGGGTGCAAACCAATGATCGATCGCAATCGTGTCGACGAAATACGGGCCTTGCTGGAACAGGAGCACGCCGATCAGCACCAGCAACCAGTACCTCATCCAGTCCTCCTCCGTCGCATAGTACGAGCTATGGTCCCGAACTGGCGAGCTCACTATTAACACTACTGAGGGTCCGACTGTTTCAATTCACCTGTAGCTCACGCGTTTGGACCAATCCACAAAATGGATCCATCTGCCTCTGCACTCCTTCACATTCGTGCCGACCATGCAGCAAGAATGGGCGTACTGCCGGCCCCCAACTCAATAGAACGCGGCCAACCGAAGCGCGCCCTAGCGGAAATCTACCGCTACAACATGCCCAAAGCGCTCGGACCCTTGGGCGGCGG
>VAZR01000075.1 GCA_005888515.1 Alphaproteobacteria bacterium
TCGCCTAGCGCGGTAGCCAGTGCCGCCCCTGCCCTAACATCGCGCTCGATGCGCCCGAGCCGGAGCTGAATGTCGCGCCGGTGCAGCACGGTGCGCGCCAGCTCTAGGCTCTGGATCAGCGGGACGCGATTTTCGAGCAGGCGGGCCAGCACGCCAGCCCAGCGCGCGACATCCACATCCGCCGCCCAGTGCCGCACGAGCGGCAGGCGCGTGACGTAATCGATGAGGATTTCGCGAACCTGCGGCCGGGTAAGGCCATAAGCCGCGGCGGCGGCGATCCCGGCGAGAAGAGCCAGGACCAGGATGAGATTGTCGTGAAACCACATCCCGGCTCCGATGACGAGATACGAAAGCAGCGGCAGTTTTTCGAACTTCCCCTCGAACATGACCGCAAAGCGCGGCACCACCACGAGAAAGATGAACAGCACCGCGCTCAACCCGAACACCACGAGAAAGGCGGGATACACGAGGGTTTGCCGCAGCTCGGTCCGGACCTTCGCTTCGTGTTCGAGTTCCTCGGCGGCGTCAGCCAAAGCTTCGCCAAGCCGGCTTGAGAGATCGCCCGCTTCAATTAGCCGGTGAATATGCTGCGGGATCGCAGGAAAACACTGCACGAAAGCGGCTGGAAAGGCTTCGCCGCGGCGCAGCCTGGCGGTCAGCTCGCCATAGGCCCTCGCCAGCATCGGGTGATCGGCTGCTTCCGCCAACGCGGTGACCGTTTCGGCAATCGGGACGCCGCCCGCCACCAGAGTGTGCAGCTGTTTCAGGGCGGTTGCGTAGTCTCGCCGGGTGAGCCGCCGGCCGCGGCCGGCTGCCTCGGACGGCCCGGCGGCGGGGTTGATTACGGTAGGCTGGATACCGCGCCGCAACAGGTCGCGATGCGCGCCGCGTTCGGAAACGGCCTCGATCAGACCGCTTATCAGCTTTCCGTCGCGCTGTAAGGCTTGATAATGGAATCTCATCAGTGAGCGATTGCCTACCGGCTTATCTGGCCTGCCCTTGCCGGAGCCGGCTGCCTAACGATTTTAGCCGTCGACCCGTGCTTTGCAAAATTGCCAAGCCAGCCCTACCGCACTTTGCCAGGATCGCCGTCGCGAATCGACGGGTGCCGCCGGCCGCGCGGCGCGGTTGAGGGAGCTGCCCAAATTCAGGTTAGCGGGCCGCCTAACGGCGCGGTTGTGGGCGCTTACTCATCGCTGGTGACCTTATCAGCGCTTACAAGTGGATAGGCCCAAACAGCCAAAGGGGCCAAATGGCAAGCGCAAGGAACGGGCCGAAGGGGAGCGCGGTGTGGGCGCGTATACGGGTCCCGCTAAGGCCGACCGCGGCCGCGGCCAGCAGCGCCGCGGCGGCGGCGAGCAAAACCACCTGTGACAAGGCCGCGGTGCCGAGCCAGGCACCGGCCGCCGCAAAGAGCTTAGCGTCGCCTTGGCCGAGGCCCTCCCGACCGCGCAGGCGCTCGTAGATCCAGCCGATTGCCCGCAGCGCGAGATAGCCGATCGCCGCGGCTGCGGCCCGGTCCGCAAGGTCCTCGGGGTCGAAGGCCAAGGTGACGAGAAGGCCTAGGACGAGCAGCGGCAAGGTCAGCGCATCGGGCAGGAGCCACACACGCAGGTCGATCCAGCCAAGCGCCAGCAACCACCAGCCGAGCAGGCAATCGAGCCATGCCTGTTCCGGCCCATCGATCGTGATCGCAATCGTCGCGACGGCCAGCGCGCCAAGCTCGACCCCCGGATAGAACCAGCCGAGCGCGACGCCGCAATAGCGACACCGTCCGCGCGCCGCCAGCCAGCTCACCAGCGGCACGAGATCGCGCGGCGCCAACCTCGCTCCGCACGCCTCGCAGGCAGATCTGGCCGACATCATGATTGGCCGGCCCTCAGGCAGCCGGCGAATCACGGTACCGAGAAAGCTGCCGATAAAGACCGACAGCAGCAGGAGAAACCAGCCCGGAATGCCGACGCCCGCGACCCGATCGGCCAATTGCGCCATCACGCTGTTTCAACCGCCTCCCTCGCCTGTCGCAGCCCGGCAGAACCGACACGCGCCGGGCGTGCTGGGTATATATCCCGGTCATGCTCATTGAAGCCATTCCGACCGGCACGAAGGAAGCCGCCAAAGGAACCGCTGACGCGCTGCTGCATAATGGGCTGCAATGCGACGGCGGCTGGCAGGACCAGCGACGCCCGTCAAAAGTTCATGTTGCCATGCCTGAGCAACAAGCCGCCCGAGACGACAAAGCATCCGAATTGCAACCCTGTCAAAAGCAAGCAGTGCGCTAAATTTCTGCATCAACTTGGATAAGACTTGCCATAAACAGCGTCCGCTCGGCTCGCCGCCGGAAGCGCGCTTCCGACCTATTGTGCGGCACTGTAGTTGCTACGCTGCAGCATCGGCGGAGGGGTGAAGCCGCCAAATTCACGTTCGATCCGCTCGGCAAACGCGATCGTCGTGCGGTCTGCAGATAGCCGCCGATGATTTGCACCCCGAGCAGCAAGCCAATATCGGTGTGGCCGATCGGCATGGTGGTCGCCGGCAAGCCGTTCAGCGTAGCGATGCCTGCCCATGCAGCCTGGTCGAAGTACGGGATCTTGCTGCCGTCGATATCGAGTTGACGGCGCCCTGTCGCGCGTATCGTGCGGGATGCCCGCCCTCGGCATCGGCAGGCACAACACGAGATCGACCTCCTGAAACAAGTTGCACCATTGGCCGCGTAATACTCCGCGCACGCGGCTCGCCCTCATCCGTTCCGGATGAGACACTGATGCCGCGCAAGCGGTAGGCGGCGAGGCTCTGATCCTCCGGTGATACGATGCAACCGGAAACGGCGGAAGAGCCCGTGCCAGCGAAAATCGATGCGTTTTCAACTCAGGCAAAGACTACGAGAAATTAGAGGGTGGCGGAGGGAGCGGGATTCGAACCCGCGATACGGTTGCCCGTATACACGCTCTCCAGGCGTGCGCCTTCAACCACTCGGCCACCCCTCCGTGCGCGTTCTTTTGCCGCGGCGGAGGCGGACACTAGCGAACCGCCTCGGTCGGCGCAACGCGGCGGCCCGGCGAGCGATTATGACTTGCCCTCAGGCGTGGCGCGGGCAATCACCTGCATCAGCCCGTCGGCGCCGGCGATCGCCACGGTGTAGGCGACATCGCCCCAAGCGCCGTCGAGCAGCCCCTTCGGCACATCGTTCTCCTGGCCGACCGTGCCGATTTCCGCGCCGTCGGCACGGCGCACATGCCAGACAATCTTGACGTGCTGCTTATCAGGCTTGACCGACACAATGCTGACTTCGCCGTCGAGGATGATATCGGCCTTGGCGACTGGATCCTCGAGCACCGCCAGATCCTGCCGCTTCAGCACGGTTGCGATGGCGCTGGCCAGCGACTTTGCACCGTCCCCCGGAGCGCCGCTGACCGGGCGGATCGCGACGCGGGTGCGGCCATCCCCAGCGGCTTCGGCAACCACCGCCGGCCCCTCGTCGGCGAGCAAGGGCGCAATCTCCGCCGCGCTCGCCTCAGCCAGGCTGGCGATCAGCTTTTCGTCGCCGGAATCCCAGGCGCGCGCCGGAGCCTCAAGCCGGGCGGTGCGCTCACCGATCGGATGGCCGCCAGCATCTTGCAGTTTCCAATGGACGGTCAGCGCTCCCTTAGCGGCGCCCGAGCGCTGTGCTTCGAGCCGGCCATACAACAGATAATTCGTCAGGCTGGTGGTCCGGTCGCTAGCCGGGATGTCGTGCTTGCCCAACGCGCTTGCGACCGCGGCGCCGAGCTTTTGCGCCGTGGCCGGTGGGCCACCCTCGATCGGCGCGATCGATATCCCGGCGCTGTCGCGCACGGTCAACAACGATGCAGGCGGGCGATCGTCGGCAAAGGGATGCGGCAGCGGCTGGCACGCGGCAAGCAAAGCGCCGAGCAACAGCGCGACAGGGCCGCGCGTTGTCATAGCAGCGCGCAGGTCGCCAAAAGACCGAATAAGCAGCACGCGGCAAACAGCACCAGGTAGGGCACGGCGCCGCTATCCTACCAGCGTGATGGCCGCGAGGCCGCGCCCGTAGTCGCGCTCACCGCGCAGACAGGCCCGGCGATAGCTGAAGAACAAATCCTCCTCGGCGGCCGTGTCGTGGGCGGCGCGCTCGACCGCGGCGAGCCCGAGCCGCTGCAGCCGCAGCGCGATATAGCCGGGCAGATCGAACAGGAAACGGCCGGCACGCGGCGCCGGTACGAAAAACGCGGCGCTCGCGGGATCGACAGCGGTGAAGTTGGCCGAAAATTCCGGCCCCACCTCGTAGGAGGGTTGGCCGATGCACGGGCCGATGCCGGCGCGGATCCGCTCGGTCCGGGCGCCGAGCGCCACCATCGCGGTGACGGTCGCCTCCATGATACCGGCCAGCGTGCCGCGCCAACCGCCATGCGCGGCGCCGATGATACCGGCCTCGGAATCGGCGAGCAGCACCGGCGCGCAATCGGCGGCGAGCACGCCGAGCGCGATCCCCGGCACTTTCGTCACCGTCCCGTCGGCGCGCGGATTGTCCTCGCGCCGCCACGGCTGCTCGACGGTAATGACATCAGTGCCATGGATCTGGTGACAACTGACCAGCCGTTCGGGGGCGAGATCGAGCTGCGCGGCCGCGATGGCGCGGTTGCGGGCGACGTCAGCCAATTTATCGCCGGAGCCGAAACCACAATTCAGTGAGGCAAACGGCCCGCCGCTGACCCCACCCTGGCGGGTGAAGAAAGCGTGGCGGATTGACCGATCGCCATTAAGCGCGTTGAGCGTGATCGAAGACTTGGTTGTCACTCGCCGCCTGAAACCGTTGCCTCTGCAAAGCCCGCCAGCACCGGCAAGCCGGGCGACGTCACCGCCATCGTCTTGAACAACGTGCCCATTTCCGCCGGATCGATCAAGCGCTCGAGCCCGCTCTGCAATAAGCCCCGCTGTTCCGGGCTGGCGCGCGCCGATAACGCCGCAAGCCGCGCCTCGGCGCCGAGCTCGGCGAGGAATCGGCCCTGCGGCACCGGCCCCCAAACGGCAGCGCCGGCGGCTTCTGCCGCCGCGGCGACGGCGGAAAAATCGACATGCGCGCTCAGATCCGCATCGCCCGGATTGTCGAGCACACCGGACGGCTCGTGATGCCGTATGGCGCTCAGGGTCGAGCCCGCCCTGCTCGGGAAATAGCCGTAGTCGATAAACAATGCTGCGCCGGGCGAGCGAGCAAACCGCTCACCGAGAGCCGCGGCCAACGCCGCCGCGGCAGGGCAGATCTCGACGATCGTGCCGCGCGGCGAGGCGCGCAAGAAGGCCGGGACCAGCAGGGTCAGCGCCCGGCTTTCCGGTCCCTCGGCAAAAGCGAGGCGACCGTCGGGGTCGAGCGCGACGAGCCGCTCGGCCCATTCCGCGTGTCCGCGCATCAATTGCCGGATCGGCAGCGCGTCGAGGAACTCATTGGCGACCACCAACAGCGGCCCCGGCGGCAGCGCCTCGACGCTGTCGACAAATTGCGGCTCGGCCGCGGCGAGCCGCCGCTGTTGCTCGGCGCGCAGCACCGGGCTTGCTTCGACGAAATAGAGACGCAGCGCGCGGCGGAACGCCGGCACGCCGGCGGCGGCGCGCAGCAGATCGGTCATCAGCGTGCCATGCCCCGGACCCAGCTCGGCCAAAATGACCGGATCGGGCCGGCCGATACGCTGCCACAGATCGGCGCACCACAACCCGATCAGCTCGCCGAAGATCTGGCTGATCTCGGGCGCGGTGATGAAATCGCCGGTGCGCCCGAGCGGATCGTGGCGGGCGTAGTAGCCGGCCTGCGGGTCGTGCAATGCGATCGCGATGAAGGCGGCGACGGAAATCGGCCCATGCCTGCGGATGTGCCGGGCAATGCGGGGCCCTAGCTCCGTCGCGCTCACCTGCGTGGGTTCGGACCGGGGCTCACCGCGCGGCGGCACGACCCGGCGTCGCAATGGGCAGCGCCGGCCGGCGCAGCGCCCAGAGGATCAAGGCGATGCCGGCGATCAGCACCGGGATCGATAAGAGCTGCCCCATCGTCGTGCCAAACACCAGGAACCCCAGCTGAGCGTCGGGCTGGCGGAACAGCTCACCCGACATCCGCGCCACCGCATAGCCGATCAGGAAGATGCCGGTCACGATGCCTGGCCGCTGCCGGGCGCCGCGATGCTCGGCGAACAGCAGCAGCAGGAACAGCAGCAGCCCTTCGCACACCGCTTCGTAAAGCTGGCTCGGATGGCGCGCTACCGACCCGCCATTCGGGAAGATCATGGCCCAGGGGACATCGGTCTCGCGCCCGAACAGCTCGCCATTGATGAAATTGGCGATGCGTCCAAAGAACAGCCCGATCGGGATCGCCTCGGCGATGATGTCGGAAAACGCGAAGATCGCCCTGCGGCGGGCGCGGGTGAACAGCAGGATCGCGATCGTGACCCCGAGCGCGCCACCATGAAACGACATCCCGCCATGCCACAGGTACAACGCTTCGACCGGGTGCTGCAGATAATAGCCGGGCTGATAAAACAGCACATAACCGATGCGGCCGCCGAGCACGACGCCGAGGGTCGCCCAAACCAGAAAATCATCGATATCGCGGCGCTCGATGAGGCGCGGCGGCCGGTCCGCCAGGATCAGGCAATAGCGCCAGCCGATCAGTAACCCGGCAATATAGGCGAGGGCATACCAGCGGACGACAAACGGGCCGACCGCGATGGCAACCGGGTCAATGGCTGGAAACGGGATCGCGAAGAGCGGCATCAGCGCTGCTTTGTTGCATGCGGGCGAGCCGGTGCGGCGCACTCGCATTGCGATGGACAGCTTTTATAGGCAGCCCTCGTGTCGCCGCCAAGCGCAGGTTGGCGGCAAAAAATGCCGCACGCTCGGGTCAACCCGGTGGTGGCGGCGGCACACCGGAACCAAGCGGCGGCGCGTGAGCACCGGGCGGCCAGCGGTCATAAAAACCGGGGATCGCCGCGCTGGCCGGCACCGCGATCGGCTTGTAATTCGGAATCGGCGGCGTCGTTGCATACCCCACCGCCGCACCGACCGGAGCGCCGATCTCGGTACCGATCAGCGCACCGGCCGCCGGATTGATGGCAAAAATCGCACCGAGGCTGGCGCCGAGCGCGGCGCCGATCGCGGCGCCTTCGATTGTCCGTTCCGCCGCCTGTTCTCTGTCGACCGGGGGAAGCGTATAGGGATAGGCGCCGTTCGGGCCGACACCGTAAAGCGTGAGCGCGGTGGGTTCGGCACAGCCGGGCAACATCGTGCCGAGCGCGACTGCCGCCGCCAGCCCGGTCATGCAAAGCCGCATCCACCGATCCCCCGTTCCGCTCGCGCAATAATAGCAATGCGGCAGCCTTGGCGTCACGTTGCGATTGCAAGGCTTTGGCCATCAGCCCTGTATCTTGGCAGCGCGATAGATTTGCCGCCGAATCGGTCTTGAGCGGACCAAAGCGATGCGCATGGCGAGCGGTAGGGAAACCGGCGCAGGATCTTGCTTTCCGATGGAGGCGGGCTTACCCGGTAGCTGTTCATTACCGGAAGGGGAACAGGGATGCCGGTCCGCATCTATCACAACCCGCGCTGCAACACCTCGCGCAAGACGCTGGCGCTGCTGCGCGACAATGGCGTCGAGCCCGAAATCATCGAATATCTGAAGACGCCCTACACCGCGGCGCAGCTGAAGACACTGCTGGGGCAAATGAAGATGCCGGCGAAGGCGCTCATCCGGAAAAAAGAGGCGGCCGAGGCGGGCATCGACCCGGCGCGGCTGTCCGAGGACCAGCTGATCGGGGCGATGGTCAAGCACCCGATCATCGTCGAGCGGCCGATCGTCGTGTCGGGCAACAAGGCGGCGCTCGGCCGCCCGCCCGAGAAGGTGCTGGAAGTGCTGTAAGCCCCCACCCCAACCCTCCCCCGCTTGCGGGGGAGGGAGTTCGCGGCGGCGATGGCTACTCTGCGGCCTGGGCCTGCGGCGCCTCGGCTTGGGCGCGCAGCCGCTCCATGACTTCCCAGTTGGTGTAGCGGGTGAAGCCGTTCTCGTCGAAGAACAGCACCGGCCCGTTCGAGATGAACAGATAGGTCGTGTCCTCGACCGCCTTGGTCTCGTCGTGCAATACGCCTGACGGCTCATAGACATAATCGCCGGCGTTCAACAGGCCGTCGCGCACCTGCAACTTGCCGGACAGGATGTAGACATGCGCGCCGGCGAGATGCTTGTGCGGTGGCGCGGCGTAGCCCTTCTTCCAATGGTGCAGCGAGGCCCAGGTGCCGGTCTCGCGGCCGATCCACAGCACTTTCAGCTTGTCCTGCGGCGAGCGCTCGATCCACGGCGCGTCGGAGCGGATCAGCGTGTCCTGGATGTCCTGGAACACCGGACGGATGTCTTGCGGCAATGCCATGTCGGCTTCTCCTTTCGTATGCGGACGTAAGTTCAGGCGCGGCCGCGTGCCTCGATCAAGGCGAGGGTGCGCAGCATTTCATTCATCTGGATCATCAGGGCTTCGTCGCCGCCGAAACCGGGCTTCGAGAGCAGGAAGCTCGGCCGAGTGGCGAGGCCGATCTGGGCGGTGATGCGGGCTGACTGGTCGGTCTCGTTGCCGCTGCCGCCGAGGCAGCAGCCCATGCCCTTCTCGCGTGCGTAGAGCACGGCCTCGATCGTGTTGTTGATGCCGCCGAGATCGGGGGTCTTGATCTGGGCGTAATCGGCCGCGCCGGCATCGGCGAAGGCCTTGATGTCGTCGAGCGTGTTGCACCATTCGTCGACGATAATGCCGACGCCGTGTCCGCCATTCCGCAGGGCCGCGCGCAAGGCGCCGAAGCGCTCGATCTGCGCCGCGCGGCTCGGCGCGATCACAAAGCTTTCGACGAGCAATTCGTGCGGTTCGACCGCGGTTTTCAGCTCGCCGAGATAGCGCGTGATCGCGGCGGTGTCGTTGCCGAACAATTCGCCGATCGTGCCGTAGACATCGAGATGGATGACCGGCCGGTAATCCGGGTCGCCGATGGCCCGGATGCGGCGGACGATCCCCTCGGCATAGGCGATCAGCTTCTCGCCCTTGAGGCCGATGTCGCGCTCGACCTGCTGGAACGAGGCGTGCGGCAGAAGCTCGACCCGCTTCAGGATCATGCGGTCGATCATCTGCACATCCTCCTTGTGACAGGAGGCAAGGATCGGCAGAGGCGCGGCCGCGATGTCGCTGCCGTATTCGCGGGCGACGATCTCGGCCATCGTACAGCGATTGGCGAGCGCGGCAGCGTGCAACAGCGCCTGCGTGATGCCGTAGCGCAACGCGGTGTGCAGCGGTTTTCCTTGGTGCTCGCCTCGATCGATCTCCTCGGCGAGCGGGCGGAAATGGTCGATCGGCCGCCCACGCAGCCGGTCGCGAAGCGTGGTTTGCACGAAGGCAAGATGGTCCTCGGCGCGGAATAGCGGATCGCGGCCGGCGACACCCGACAGGATCACATCCATGCAATCGCCGAACGCGACCTGGCCGTCATCGAGCACCAGCATCACCGAAATCGCCCTGCCCGGCTGGACGATATGGGTGAACCCCGGGCTGAGCGGCGGGCCGGGATAGGCGAAGCCGTCGGCCTTGGCGCCGGATTTGACCGCGGCAAGGTCGCGGTTGAAGAAGCCGGCGCGGCCAGCCACGGCGATCACATCGGCGATGTTCACCTGACCCTCACCCACCGGCCGCTTCCGCGGCCGGTCCCCCCTCTCCCGCGGTGCGGGAGAAGGTAAGAAGTCGAGGTTGAAGCCCCTCTCCCGCATAGCGGGAGAGGGAGGAGCCCAGCGCGAAGCGCTGGGAGGGTAAGGGCAATCCCATCAGGGGTAGCGGGAGACGTCGGTGGCCTTCTCGGTGATGAATTCGAGGAGTGCCGGGGTGCCTTCCTTGGTCTTCTGGATGCCGCGCTTGATTGCTTCCTTGATCTGCCCGGGCTCGGTGACCCGCTCGCCGTAGCCGCCGAGCGCCTTGGCGAAATCGGCGTAATTGCCGCTGATATCGGTCGAACGGTACTTCTCGGTCGAGACCGGCATCACCTTCAGCTCGATCGCCATCGAGAAATTGTTCGACAGGATCGACAGGATCGGCAGCCGCTCGCGCACGGCGGTTTCGAAATCCATGCCGGTAAAACCGATCGCCGCGTCGCCCCAGAAGTTGATGCAGAGCTTGTCGGGCTGGGCGAGCTTCGCCCCCATCGCGATGCCGAGGCCGTAGCCGAGCTGGGTCGTCTTGCCCCAGCCGAGATAGGAAAGCGGCGTCTCGCTGACCCAGAACGGGCTGATCTGATCGCGCGGGCTGCCGGCGTCATGGGTGATGATCGTGTTCTTGACATCGACCGTGTGTAAGAGGTCCCACACTACGCGGTAGGGTGAGATCGGCGCGGTATCGGCGGTCAGCCGATGCATCCACTTGCCCATCCACTCTTCCTTGTGGCCGGCGATCTCGCGCGCCACCGCCGCGGCGCGATCGCGCGGCTTTCCCTTCAGCCGGTCCTTGACCTCTTCGAGCAGCGCGTCGAGGGTCAGGCCGGCATCGCCGACCGCGGCCAGCTCGACCGGCACGTCCTTGTTGATCGCGTAGGGATCGAGCGTCGCATGCGCGATCTTCTTGCCCTTCGGCATCGCGGTGCCGAAGCTGGTGCGGGTGAAGCTGCAGCCGATGCCGAAAATGAAATCGGCGTTCTGCAGGAAAAGCCAGAGATGCGCCCCGATGCCAATGCCGCCGGAGCCGAGCGCCAGCGGATGGTTTTCGGGGAAGGCGCTCTTGCCGGGAAGCGTGGTCATGACGGGCGCTTCGACGAGCTCGGCGAGCGCTTTCAGCTGCGGCCATGCCTTGGCGTAATGCACCCCCTGACCGGCGACGATAACCGGACGCTTCGCTGCGACGAGCGCCTCGGCGATCTGCGATACCGAGCGCGGATCCGGGCCGCTCTTGAGCCGCGGGGTCTTGACGTATTCGGCGACCAGCGCGTCCGGCACTTCCTCGCGCAAGATATCGGTCGGAAATTCGACCAGTACCGGTCCCGGGCGGCCGTTCTTCACCGTCGTGAAGGCGCGGCGCAGCACCTCGACCGTGGCATCGGCGACCGTCACCTGCTCGCATAATTTGGTGACGTGGCGGAAATTCAGCGCGGCATTGAAATTGGGGTGCACCTGATTGATGTTGCGCGCGTAGCCGGCCGGCATCACCACCACCGGACAGGAATCGCCGTAGGATTGCGCGACGCCGCCAAAGGCGTTCTCGGTGCCGGGGCCATGCTGCATCACGAAAACGCCGATCTTATCGGCGGAGGTCACCTTGGCGACGGCGTCGCAC
>VAZR01000140.1 GCA_005888515.1 Alphaproteobacteria bacterium
CGTCATCGTCATCTTCCTTTTCCTCGGCTCGATCCGGGGAATGATCATCCCGGTCGTGGCCGTACCGATCTCGTTGATCGGTGCCGTGCTGCTGATGCTCGTGTTCGGCTTCACGATCAACCTGCTCACCCTGCTGGCCATCGTCTTGTCGGTCGGACTGGTCGTCGATGACGCGATCGTCATGGTCGAGAACATCGAGCGGCATCTGCACATGGGCAAGTCGCCGCTGGAGGCAGCTGCCGACGCCGCGCGCGAATTAGTAGCTCCGATCATCGCCATGACCATCACCTTGGCCGCCGTCTATGCGCCGATCGGCTTCCTCGGCGGCCTGACCGGTTCGCTGTTCCGCGAATTTGCGTTCACGCTGGCCGGCGCGGTGATCATTTCGGGCATCGTCGCGGTGACCCTGTCGCCGATGATGTGCTCGCTGCTACTGAAGCGGGACATGACGCAGGGCCGCTTCGCACGGCTGATCGACCGCACCTTCTCGCGCCTTGCCGAAAGCTACGGAAGAAGGCTGGAGCGCTCGCTGGACTACCGGCCAGTGACGGCGTTGTTCGCCGCCGCTGTGTTTATCGCGCTAGGCTTTATGTACTTGAACACGAAAGCCGAGCTGGCGCCGGAAGAAGATCAAGGCGTGCTGTTCGCGCTGACCAAGGGACCACAATACGCCAATCTCGATTATCTGAACGCCTATGGCGACGAGCTCGACAAAGCGTTCACCTCGATTCCCGAAGCCGAATTGCGCTTTGTCGTCAATGGCCGGTTTGGGCCCAATCAGGGCATCGCCGGCGTGATCCTGAAGCCCTGGGGCGAACGATCACGCTCGGCGCAGCAGATCAAGCCGGTCATGCAGCAGAAGGTCAGCGCGGTCGAAGGCATGAATGCTTTCGTCTTCTCGCTGCCGCCCCTGCCCGCCTCGATCGGCGGATTGCCGGTCCAGATGGTCATCGATTCGACCGGCGATTTCGTGCCGATCTATCAGGCGATGCTGAAGATCAAGGATGCGGCGCGCAAGAGCGGGCTGTTCATGGTGGTCGACAGCGATCTCGACTTCAATCAGCCGACGATCCAGGTCGATATCGACCGCGGCAAGGCTAATGATCTCGGCATCTCGATGCAGGCGATCGGCGACACGCTGGCATTGCTGGTCGGCGAGAATTACATCAACCGCTTCAATCTTGGCGGCCGTTCCTATCAGGTGATCCCGCAGGTGCCGCGCGTCGAGCGGCTGAACTCCGAGACGCTGACGCACTATTACGTCACCTCCGCGGCCGGCCAGCAGGTGCCGCTGTCAAACCTGGTCAGCGTCAAAACGGTCACCTCGCCAAACGCACTAACCCGGTACAACCAGCTCAATTCCGCTACCTTCCAAGCGGTGCCGATGCCCGGAGTGACGATGGGCCAGGCGGTCGATTTCCTGGAAAAGGCGGCGAAGGAGCTGCCGGCCGGGTTCAGCCACGACTATCTCTCTGATGCGCGGCAATACGTCCGGGAGGGCAATCAGCTCGTCGTCACCTTCGTCTTCGCGCTGATCGTGATCTCTCTCGTGCTCGCGGCGCAGTTCGAGAGCCTGCGCGACCCGCTGGTCATTCTGGTCAGCGTGCCGATGTCGATGTTCGGCGCGCTGCTGCCGCTGTTTATCGGGCTTGCGACGATGAACATCTATACCCAGGTCGGGCTCGTGACGCTGATCGGACTGATCAGCAAGCACGGCATCCTGATGGTCGAGTTCGCCAACCAGCTGCAGTTGACCGAGGGGCTCGACCGGCGGCGCGCCATCGAGCGTGCCGCCCGCGTCAGGCTGCGCCCGATCCTGATGACGACCGCAGCGATGGTGGTCGGCCTCGTGCCGCTGGTGACCGCGGCGGGCGCCGGCGCGGCGAGCCGCTTCTCGATCGGCGTCGTCGTCGTCGCGGGCATGTCGATCGGCACTTTGTTTACGCTGTTCGTGCTGCCCGCGGTTTACACCGTGCTGGCCAAGGACCACCTCGCCGCCGCCCATTCGACCCGCTCCCGCGAGCTTGCACAGGTCTCGTAACGAGTGCAGCAAAAAGGGGCCGGCCAAGCCGGCCCCTTTGCCGCGTTAGCGGGATCAGACGCTAGGCACGTACAGCTCGCGCTCGCGGCGCACCTCCTCAGGCGTGTAGGGCGGCGCATCGGGATCGAAGCGGCTCCATCCGCCTTCCTCGTACATCCGGGCGCGTTCTTGAATGTTTACGGCCGAACGATCGAGGATCGCCTCGTAGCGCTGCCGCTCCGCGTCGGGAACCCGAGCGGTGACAAGGGTGCCGCCGCGCCGCACGCCCTCAGCGTAGACATGTGCGTCTTCTTCGCTGACGCCCGCCTGAGTCAGCGCGCCGATCAGGCCGCCGACTGTGCCGCCAACCGCCGCGACAACCGCTGTCGAAGCCAGCCAGCCGGCCGCGACGACCGGCCCGATACCGGGAATGGCGAGCAGCCCAAGACCGGCGAGCAGGCCGGCTACACCGCCCGCAGTTGCGCCGATTCCGGCGCCAGCGGCGGCGCCTTCGGCCCGGTCATCTACGCCGTCGAGATCGCGGTCGACTTTACCCGAGATGCGATCAGTGGTGCGGCCGCGGTCGTACCAGCCCTCGGCGTTGTTGGCGACGATACTGATGTCGCTGTGCGGCAGCCCGGCGCGTTCCAACCCGGAGACCGCACGGGCCGCATCATCGTAGTTATCGTAAAGACGCGAGATGGTGATCATCGAATTTCCTTTTGACGTGATATGTGCGGCGAGCGCGTCTGCGGGTCAGCGCGTGACGACATTGCCCTGGTAGTCGAGGCTGACATTGACCTGCTGGCCGTTCTTCATCGCCTTGCCGCGCCAAACGCCGTTGTCGTCCTTGGCGAGCCCGCTGACATTCGAGAAGCCATTCTTCTCGATTCGGGACTTCGCTTCGCCTTCGGTGAAGCTGTTGCGGCCTTTAACCGGTGCTTCGACCTGCTTCGAGGTCGAGCCGCTGATAGCGGGATTTTGCGGTCCGCTGGCGGCCGGCGGGTTCTGGTTTTGAGTTTGGGCCAGAGCGCCGCTCGCGATCAACGCGATAACGGCACCAAGAACAAGAGAATTACGCATGCTTACCTCGTTCAATCCGTGGCATACGAAGTAAAGGAGAAATCCTCCGCGAAGTTCCTGGAACTTGACGCGGGTTACGTAGCGAAAGAGCCTGGTGCATAAATAATTCTGTAGAAATAAACCTGCGATCCTGCGGAGTAACCTCTGGATCTTCTGTTTTGGTGTGTTTGTCCCCGAATTCCGCGCAAAGCGCGACCGGTGTTTGAGTTGCGAACGCAGGCGGTCGTCTCGGGAACAGGTCTTTTCCGGGTCGTGTTGGGAAGATGGAAGATTTTGCCTCAAGGAGGCAGGAAAGCTGGGCGACGCGATGACCCGCGATGCCAAACTCACCAGCCCCGACGATACGATCCGGCATGCCGCCCAGATGATGAAAGACTGCGATTGCGGCGTGTTGCCGGTGGCCGACGGCGACCATCTCGTCGGCATGATCACCGACCGCGACATCGCGGTCCGCTGCATCGCCGATGGCAAGGGGCCCGACACCAAGGTGCGGGAGGCGATGACGCAGGAGGTTATGTACTGCTTCGAGGACGAGGACACGCATCACATCTGCCAGAACATGGCGGATATTCAGGTGCGGCGCCTGCCGGTGGTGAACCGTGACAAGCGTCTCGTCGGCATCGTTTCGCTCAGCGATCTGGCGCGCAAGGAGGCCAATACCGCCAAGGCCTTGCGCGGCATCGCGCGACCGAGCGAGCAGCACAACCAGAGCCGTCTCGCCGCCTGATATTAGGCGGACGCGGATCCCTCTCGGCCCACGCTCGCCCGCGCGAAGCTCACCTCTATGATCGACGCGGCTGCGAGGCATAAATGGGGCAGAGAGAGGGCCGGGTGAGGTGGAGGTTTCCAGCGCGCCTCCACCTCACCTGCATCGGGCAACCTGAAACAGACGCGGGCTGAAACAGGCGCGGGCGAACCGGAACCGGCCCGCCGGCAGGCATGTTCTTGGGACATGGCCGTTTCGATTCAGGAGAGCAGGATGAAGATCAATATCGCGCTGGTTGGCGCGTTTCTCGTCGGCTTCGCGTTGCCGGCAGCCGCCCAGACGACGACTTCGTATTACGTCGTTCAGGACGTGAAGACCAAGAAATGCGAAATCGTCGACCAGAAGCCGGTCTCGAAAGAGATGACGGTCGTCGGCGGCGACGGCGTCATCTACCACTCGCGGACGGAAGCCGAGAACGCGCTGAAGACCGTCAAGGTCTGCCATACCGAATAACCGCACTTTCGGCTTTAATGAGGAACGGCCCGCCAGATTACGGCGGGCCGTTCTTTTTTTAATCAGGAGTCATTGCGGAGCGTGGCGCAGCGGCGCGACGGGACTCCAGTTTCGGCAATAAACATGCCCCTCACCCCGGCCCTCTCCCCGCAAGCGGGGAGAGGGAGAGCTGCAATTTCTTTCCGAAATGAACTCTTTAAGTTCGTGCGGTGCCTCAACCGCGTTCCCTCTCCCCGCTTGCGGGGGGGGGGGACCCCCACCGGGCGGCGCTAAAATTTTCGCTTCGGCTGCCAGCTTATGCGCCTGACCGGGCCGGGAAAAAAGCGCGTTCGGGTCACGAAACTGCGGTTTAGCGACCGTCGGAAGATGCAATTTGCGCCGCCGCAAAGTGAGGCTTAGCCGGTCGAATTGCGGCGACGCCGACAAGTGGAACCAGTACCCGCCGATGGCCGGCACCTTGGAGCTGCGCCAGGCGATCGTTGCTTGGCTGAACCGGCGCTACCGCCTGCCCGCCGGCGCGCTCGATCCCGACAAAAACGTGCTGACGCTCGCCGGCACCAAGGAAGGGCTCTACCTGTTCTCCAGCCTCGTCGTGCCGCGCGAGAAAGCCGGGCGGCAGCCGATCGTGCTAGTGCCCAACCCCTATTACCTCGTCTACAACGGCGCGGCGACGATGGCCGGCGCCGAAGCGGTGTTTCTCGACGCGACGCGCGACAACCGCTTCACGCCGGACCTCGCGGCGATCCCGCGCGAGACGCTCGAGCGCGCCGCGCTGTTTTACCTGTGCTCGCCGGCCAACCCGCAAGGCACGGTCGCAAGCCTCGATTACCTGAAACAGGCGATCACCTTGGCGCGCGAGTACGATTTCGTGCTGGCGGTCGATGAATGCTACGCCGAGATCTACGACCGGCTGCCGCCGCCCGGCGCGCTCGAAGCCTGCGCCGCGCTGGGCGACGGGTTCGCCAACGTCGTCGTGTTCCATTCCCTGTCGAAGCGATCGAGCGCCGCCGGGTTGCGCTCCGGGTTTGTCGCCGGCGATCCAAAGCTGATCGGGCATTACTCGCATCTGCGCAGCTATGGCGGCTGCCAGGTGCCGCTGCCGGTCCAGGCGGCCGCCGCGGCGCTGTGGCGCGACGAAGCGCATGTCGAGGAAAACCGGGCCAAATACCGCCGCAAATTCGATATCGCCGAGGCGGCATTAGCCGGCCGCTATGGGTTTTACCGGCCGGACGGCGGGTTCTTTCTGTGGCTGGAGGTCGGCGACGGCGAGGCGGCGGCGTTGCGGCTGTGGCGCGACGCGGCGGTCCGAGTTTTGCCGGGCGGCTATACCGCGCGGGCGGCGGATGGAAGGCGCAACCCCGGCGAAGCTTATATCCGGCTGGCTATCGTGCATGACGAGGCGACCTTGAGCGCCGCCTTTGAACGGATTCGCCGGGTGTTGTAAGAAGATAGGGTTGTCTGACGCGTAAGGGTTGCGGCCCTCGGGGGAGGGCCGCAGTTTCCGGGAGGCGGTCGAGAGGCCGGGGGAGCAAGGGGGGATGGCCAGATCGGCGCAGCTAGCGATGCGCGGCTTCGGCGGCCGTGTTCGCGGTTGGGGTGATTTCCTCAACGGCATCAAGCACCGCATGTTCGAAGGGCTCGGCGCGCTGCTGGTGATGGCGAGCCTGTTGCTGCTGCTCGCCTTGGTGACCTATTTCCCGGGCGATGCGTCGCTCGACACCGCGGTCGCCACGGCGCCGCGCAACTATCTCGGTTATGACGGGGCGCTGATCGCCGATGTGCTGATGCAGAGCGTCGGCCTCGCGGCCTATCTGCTGCCGGCGGTGCTGCTCGGCTGGGCGTTCCGGCTGATGCTGCAACGCCCGATTCGCCGGTTCGGTCGGCGGCTTGCACTGTTGCTGGCGGCGTTGATCCTCGGCGCCCTCGCCTGCTCGATCCTGCAGGTCGCAGCGCCGCCGCCGGCCGGCGCCGGCGGCGTTGTCGGCTGGGCCTGGCTGCGGCTGATCGACGGCATCGGCTTCGCGCCGCTGGCGTTGCCATTGGCGATGACCGCGGCGGCCCTGGTGGCATTGCTGCTGCTGTCGGTAATCGGATTGTCGCCGGGCGAGTGGCGGGTCATCGGCAGCAGCGCGGGACGAATTGCCCGCGTATCGGGGCACGGCACGATCGCCGCCGCAGCGTTCGGGCACCGGGTGTTCCGCGACTGGCGCACGGCAAGGCGCGTCCTTGATTCAGGGCCAAAGCCGAGCTCGTTTCAGGCCGTCGTGAGCCGCAAGCCCGCAAGCGACGCACCAGTCAGACCGTCGGCCGATCGCCGCGAGCCGCGGCTCACCGTCGTGCCGACGGCCATTCCGCCAACACCACCGGCGACCGAGCCGGAGCGGATGCCGAGCCGGCTCGCGCGTCTGGTGATGCCGCGGGCGAAACCGGCCGGGGCCGGCAAGCGCGCCGCGCAGGAATTGCAGCCGGCGCTGGCGCTGGATGACGAGCCGGTGCTGCCGCCGCTCGGCGTGTTGACCAAGCCGCCGGAGGTCCGCGCCGAAGCCGTCGACGAGGAGGCGCTCGCCAAGAACGCCCGCATGCTGGAAGCCGTGCTCGAGGATTTCGGCGTGCGCGGCCAGATCGTCCAGGTCCGGCCGGGGCCGGTCGTGACGCTCTACGAGCTCGAACCGGCGCCCGGCATCAAGGCCTCGCGCGTGATCGGGTTGGCCGACGACATCGCCCGCTCGATGAGCGCGATCTCGGTGCGGGTCGCGGTGGTACCCGGGCGCACCGTAATCGGCATCGAATTGCCAAATTTGAGCGCCGAGACGGTCTATCTGCGCGAGCTGTTGGATTCGCCGGTCTACGAGAAGCATGCCGGCCGGCTCGCGCTGGCGCTCGGCAAGGATATCGGCGGCGAGCCGGTCATCGCCGATCTCGCGCGCATGCCGCATCTGCTGATCGCCGGCACGACCGGATCGGGCAAATCGGTTGGCATCAACACGATGATCCTGTCGATCCTGTACCGCATGCCGCCCGAGCGCTGCAAATTCATCATGGTCGATCCGAAGATGCTGGAATTGTCGGTTTATGACGGCATCCCGCATCTTTTGGCGCCGGTCGTCACCGATCCGAAAAAGGCGGTGCTCGCGCTCAAATGGACGGTGCGCGAGATGGAAAGCCGCTACCAGAAGATGTCGAAGCTCGGGGTGCGCAACATCGAGGGCTTCAACACCAGGCTGCGCGAGGCCGCGGCCAAGGGCGAAAACCTGGTGCGCAAGGTGCAGACCGGGTTCGACCCGGAGACCGGCCAGCCGGTTTTCGAGGAGGAGCCGTTCGACGCGAGCGAATTGCCGATGATCATCGTCGTCGTCGACGAGATGGCCGATCTGATGCTGGTCGCCGGCAAGGAGATCGAGGCCTCGGTGCAGCGCCTGGCGCAGATGGCGCGCGCCGCCGGCATCCACCTGATCATGGCGACGCAGCGCCCGTCGGTCGATGTCATCACCGGCACGATCAAGGCCAATTTCCCGACCCGGGTCAGCTTTCAGGTGACCTCGAAGATCGACAGCCGCATGATTTTGGGCGAAGGCGGCGCCGAGCAGCTCCTGGGACGCGGCGACATGCTGTACATGGCGG
>VAZR01000013.1 GCA_005888515.1 Alphaproteobacteria bacterium
GATCTTGTGCACGATTTCGGCCGGCAGATCGGCGAACTGCTCGGCGATGTATTTGGAGGATTCCGGCCAGACGCCATCGGGATGCGGATAATCCGAGCCCCACATCAAGGTCTCGACGCCAATATCCTCGACCAGCCTGGCGCCGATGCGGTCGAACTGGAACGTGGCACGGCATTGTCGTTTCCAATATTCGCTCGGCTTCATGGGCATTAGATCGCGGAAGCGGTCCTCCCACTCGAAATCCATGCGGTCGAGCGCGTAGGGGATCCAGCCGATGCCGCTTTCGCCAAAGCCGATGCGCAGGTTCGGATAGCGGTGCAAGACGCCCGCGCCGATCACGGCGGCGATGATGTTGATCAGGTTCATCTGAAACCCGGCGACGCCGGTGAACTGCGCGGCGCGGCGAGAAGCAGCCGGGGCCTGCTCGCGGACGCTGCGCGGCGTCGATGGGAAGGTGTGGAAGTGCAGCGGCAGCTGCACGTCGCTGACCGCCTTCCACAAGGGCTCCCAGCACGGATGCCACATCGGCTCCATGTCCCAGGAGCAGGACAGTTCGAGCCCTTTCAGGCCGAGCTTGGCGACGCGGTAGATTTCCTTCACGGCGGCATCGATGTCGCCATAGGGGAGGCAGGCGAGACCGATCTGGCGGTCCGGATAGTGGCTGCAGAAATCCCGGAGGAAATCGTTGTAGATGCGCAGCATTTCGTTGGCCGCCTCGTAGTCCTGGACGCGCGAGGCGACGCCGAGGATGCCGAAGATGATCTCGGCGTCGACGCCGTCCTTTTCCATCTCCTTGATGCGGAGATGCGGGTCGCCGGGGCGGCGCTCGCCGCGCTTGCCGGCTTCGTAGAGGCCGGTCTCGGCCATCTTGTCGACGCGATAGTTCTGGCCGGGCACGAAGGGCGCGCCGACCGAGCCGACCGCGCCGGGGATGCCCATGGTGACGCCGGCTTTAGTGACCCATTTCGGCCCGTCGGGCCCCTCCTCGACGAAGGGCATGCGGTCCTTGAACTCGCGCGTCGCCTGCGAAACGAACAGTTCGGGCGGCAGCCACGGCAAATCGAGGTGGCAATCGGCCGAAATCCGACGGTATTGCATGGCGAATCCTCCGCTGCGGCGATTTGACCGCAGTGTAAAGCCAAATTCGCCAGCCCGCCTCGCTATTTTCTCATAGCTCTGATCGGCGATCGGAGCGCCGACAGTCATTTTTTGAGCCAGACGTCGTCGAGCCGCCAGCCATTGTACATGCTGTTGACCATCGTCGTCAGATCTCGGACCCGGGGATGCCAGCAGGTCGCGCCGCGGGTGTGAAAGATCACCGGCCGGGCGCCCTCTTCCTGCAGCCGGCTGTCGATATCCCAGACCAGCTGCCGACGCTTTTCCCGGTCGGTCTCGGCGGATTGACGGTGGAACGCCGCTTCGAGCTCGCGATTGCAATAACCGGTAAAGTTGCGGTCGGAATCGCAGGCATAGCTTTCGTAGAATGGCTGGTCTGGGTCGTCGACCACTGCGGTGGCGGTGTTTTCCATCCCGACCATGTAGTCGCGCCGCGTGACTTTCGGGTTCCAGTTGGCGGTCTCGACGATATCGAGCTCGCCGGCGATGTAGATCTCCTTGAGCTGGTCGATCAGCATGACCGCTGGATCGCGATACAGCGGGATGTTGCGCGTCGCCACCTTGACGGCGAGCGGATTGTTCAGCCCGTAGCCGAGCCGCTGCATCGTCGCGCGGGCCTCGGTGCGGTTCTTCGGCACATTGGGATCGTAGCCGGGCAACTGCTTCAGCCGCTCGGACGGCAGGCCCCACAATCCTTCGGGTGGCGGCAGCATCGCCCCGCCGACGTCGGCCTGCCCCTCGCTGAGCACATCGATGACGGATTTGCGGTCCAAGGTCAGCGCCATCGCGCGCCGCAAATCGGGATTGTCGAAGGGCGGCGCGTCGCGATTGACGATCAGTGTGCTGGCGACGCCGCGCGGCCGCAATTCGCAGATCGCGTCCGGCGCCTGGCTCTGGATGTCCTTCAACAGCGGCACGGTCACCTCGTACGGAAAGGTCATGTCGACCTGTCCGGCGACAAAGGCGAGCAACGCCGTCGAGCGGTTCGGAATGATCCTCCATTCGATGCCGTCGAGATAGGGCCGACCCCGCCTCCAGTAATCCGGGTTGCGGACCAGGCGGATCGACTCGTTCGGTTGGTAGGAGACGAATTTGAACGGGCCCGTGCCGATCGGATGCTGGCGCATCTCCTGCGGCGGAACATGGCAGGGGTAGACCGGCGAATAGCCGGAAGCGAGCAGCGCGATAAAGGCGGGCTGCGGCTGTTTCAGGTGAAAGAGCGCTTCGTGATCACCGTTCGTCGTGACCCGATCGAGGTTCCAGTACCACGACTTGCGCGGGTTGATCCGGAATTTCGCGGCCGCCTTGCCGAGCAGCATCTCCCAGGTGCAGCGGACGTCTTCTGCGGTAAAAGGCTTGCCATCATGCCAGCGGACGCCATCGCGCAGCCGAAAGGTCAGTTTTGTGCCGTCTGCGTTCCACGACCAACTCTCGGCGAGATCCGGCACGATCGATTGCAAGGTGTTTTGCGGCACATGCTGGTCAAACAGGACGAGGTTGCCGAACACCGCCATCATCGGCGCGACAGTCGAGATCGTGACTTCCTCGAGTGTCGACATGCTCGCCGGGCTGTCGCGATGGGCAACCCGCAAAACGCCGCCCGTTTCCTGCGCAGCGGCAGTTCCGGGCATCAGCGCCAAAGCAAGCAATCCGGCCTGCGCCACGCATCGCCGCAGGACGTTCACCGTGCCGGCCCCTGGTCGATCGCCGCTCGCCGATCTACGCCGCCCGGGAATCCTCCAGCACCATCGCGGCGCATTTTTCGCCGATCATGATAGAGGGCGCGTTGGTGTTGCCGCCCGGCACCTGCGGCATGATCGAGGCGTCGGCGACGCGCAGCCCCTCGATGCCGTGCACTTTGAGGCGGGGATCGACGACCGCGTCGGTTTCGCGCCCCATGCGGCAGGTGCCGACCGGGTGCAGGTTGGAGACGCCGCGCACCCGGATCTCCTCGATGATGTCGTCATCGGTCTGCACCGCCGGGCCGGGCAATACCTCCTCGACGACAAACGGCTTCAGCGCCGGCTGCGCGGCGATCTTGCGGCTCAAGCGGGTGCCGTAGATCAGCGCCTGGAAATCATAGTCGCTGGCGAGAAAATTGAACTGGATCGCCGGCGGCGCCAGCGGGTCGGGGCTCTTGATCCGCACCGTGCCACGCCCTTCGGGCCGCAGATGCACCGGGCTCAGCGTAAAGGCGGAGAACGGATGCGGCTTGATGCCGGTGCGCAAGCGCTCCAAGGCGCTCCAGCCGAACATGTTGATCTGCAGGTCGGGCTGCTCCAACCGCGGGTCGCTGCGCACGAAGGCGCCGGCATAGATCCCGGCATTCGACAGATGCCCGGAGCGGGTCAGCGCGTATTGCACCCCGGCCGTCAGCTTGCGCATGCCGCTCATCGCCAGATCGTTGATCGTGATCGGCTGCGAGCAGCGAAACACCAGATAGGTGTTGAAATGATCGTGCAGATGGGCGCCGACCCCAGGCATGTCGCGCACCACCGGAACACCGTGCTGCTGCAACAGATCGGCCGGGCCGAGTCCGGATAGTTGCAACAGCTGCGGCGAGCCGTAGACCCCACCCGACACGACGATCTCGCCGCGGCAGCGGGCCGTGAACAGGCCCTGCGGCGTACGGTACTCGACCCCAACCGCACGGCCGTTCTCGATCAAGACGCGCGTCGCGTGCGCCTTGGTCGCGACGTTCAGGTTCGGGCGGCGGCGGGCGTCGCGCAGATAGGCGCGCGCCGCGCTCCAACGGCGCCGGCTGCTGGTCGTCGTTTGGTAATAACCGGCGCCCTCCTGGCGCGGACCGTTGAAATCATCGTTTGCCGGGATGCCGGCCTGGATTGCCGCTTGCACCATCGCGTCGCCCAACGGGCAGCGCACCGGGTTTGAGACATTCAGCGGCCCGCCGTCGCCGTGATACTCGTCGGCGCCGCGCTCCTGATTTTCGGCCTTTTTGAAGAACGGGAGGACATTCTCCCAATCCCAGCCCTCGCAACCGCGCTGCCGCCAATTGTCGTAGTCGGAGGGCGTGCCGCGCATATAGACCATGCCGTTGATCGAGCTGGTGCCGCCCAGCACCTTGCCGCGCGGCTGGTACAGTGTGCGACCGTTGAGCTGCGCTTCCGGCTCGGTCTCGAACATCCAATTGACCCGCGGATCGGTGTAGGTCTTCGTGTAGCCGAGCGGGATGTGGATCCACGGGTTGCGGTCGGGTCCGCCGGCTTCCAGCAGCAGCACGCGGTATTTGCCGCTTTCGCTGAGCCGCCCGGCGACCGCACAGCCGGCCGAGCCGGCGCCGGTCACGATAAAGTCGAAAGTCTCTGCTGCGCCCGCCACAATTTTCTCCCGCGGTCGGATACTCCACCGCTCGACCTTAACCAAACCGATCAGGGGCGGAAAGTGTGGTGGGCCGCGATTATTCGGCTTTGTCGATTTGTGCCGATTGCATCAACTTGCGATCCGGGTGTCGGCAGGACGACGGAATAGAAGAACATCTGCGCGTGTTCGCTGATCGGTTATGCTCAGCCGATGACCGTCTGCCGCATCTTCGGCTGGGTGTTGCTGGTCGCCGGTTTCAGCGCGCTGCTGCGCGACGGCCTCGTTTGGTACGACACCGGACGATGGGTGCCGCTGGCGATCGGCGATCTGCGGGGCTGGAGCGGCGGTATCCCCGAGTTGGTGCTGCTGCTGACGGTCGGGCCGCCGCTGATCGTGCTCGGCAGCGTAGCGCTCGTGCTTTGCCGCGGCCGTCAGGCGCGGCGCCGGCGGTTCAGGCGTCGCCCATTCGGAGCGCCGCGATAAAGGCGGATTGCGGAATCTCGACCTTACCGAACTGGCGCATCCGCTTTTTGCCTTCTTTCTGCTTGTCGAGCAGCTTGCGTTTGCGGGTCACATCGCCGCCGTAGCATTTGGCGAGTACATCCTTGCGCAACGCCTTGACCGTTTCGCGCGCAATGATGCGGCCGCCGATCGCGGCCTGGATCGCGATCTGGAACAATTGCCGCGGGATCAAATCCTTCAGCCGCTCGCACAGCGCGCGGCCGCGCCGTTCGGCTTGGCTGCGATGCACGATCAGCGACAACGCATCGACCGGCTCGCCATTGATCAGGATGTTCATCAACACGAGGTCGCCGGTGTCGTAACCCTCGATCTGGTAATCGAAGCTGGCATAGCCGCGGCTGACCGATTTGAGCCGGTCGTAGAAATCGAACACCACTTCGTTCAGCGGCAGTCGATAGACGATCATCGCGCGGTTGCCGGCATATGTCAGGTCCTGCTGCGCCCCGCGCCGTTCCTCGCACAACGCCAAGACCGGCCCGAGATAGGCGTCGGGCACCAGCACCGTCGCCTTGATCCACGGCTCCTCGATATGGTCGATCTTGACCGGGTCGGGCATGTCGGCCGGGTTGTGCAGATCCAGCACGCGGCCGTTGTTCTGATAGACCCGGTAGACGACCGAGGGGGCGGTCGTGATCAAATCGAGGTCGAATTCGCGCTCGAGCCGCTCCTGGATGATTTCGAGGTGTAAGAGCCCGAGAAAGCCACAGCGGAAGCCAAAGCCGAGCGCCGCCGAGGTCTCCGGCTCGTAGATGAAGCTGGCATCGTTGAGGCGCAGCCGCGCTAGGCTGTCGCGCAACCGCTCGTAATCGGCCGCATCGGTCGGGAACAGACCGCAAAACACGACCGGCTGGACCGGCTGAAAGCCCGGCAACGGCGCGGGCGCTGGGCGGCGGTCTTCGGTGATCGTGTCGCCGACCCGGCAATCGGCAACGGTCTTGATGCTGGCGGTGATGAAGCCGATCTCGCCGGGCCCCAATTCCGGCACCGCGACGCCTTTCGGCGTGAAGACGCCGACCCGCTCCACCTGATGCGCCGCGCCGGTCGCCATCAGCCGGATCTTCTGGCCGACGGTGAGCTTGCCGTCCTTGACCCGCACCAGGATGACGACCCCGAGATAGGAATCGTACCAGCTGTCGACCAGCAAAGCCTTGAGCGGCGCCGCGGCGTCGCCTTGCGGCGGCGGCAGGCGCCGGACCAGGGCTTCCAGCACATCCTCGATGCCGAGCCCGGTCTTGGCCGAGATTAAGAGCGCGTCGGCGGCATCGAGCCCGATGACATCCTCGATCTGCTCCTTGACCCGGTCGGGCTCGGCGGCCGGCAAATCGATCTTGTTCAAGACCGGCACGATCTCGTGGCCGGCGGCGACCGCCTGGTAGACATTGGCCAGGGTCTGCGCCTCGACCCCCTGGCTGGCGTCGACGACCAAGAGCGAGCCTTCGCAGGCCGCCAGGGAGCGGCTCACCTCATAGGCGAAATCGACATGACCCGGCGTGTCCATCAGGTTGAGGACATAGCTCTCGCCGTCGCGCGCCTTGTAGTCGAGGCGCACGGTCTGCGCCTTGATCGTGATGCCGCGTTCGCGCTCGATCTCCATCGTGTCGAGCACCTGCTCGCGCATCTCGCGCGCCTCAAGCTCGCCGCAGGCCTGGATCAGCCGGTCGGCGAGCGTGGACTTGCCGTGGTCGATATGCGCGATGATCGCGAAGTTGCGGATATGGCTGAGCGGCGTGGTCATGACATTCCAGCGGGTGCCGCCGGAACATAAGGTGGGCGCCGCGCCGGATCAACGCGAGCCCACCCGGCAGATAGATGTTCAAGAGCGGCAGATGCGGGTTAGTGTCGTCCTTGCGGGGCGGGAGCGACGGGGAAACCGTGACTTTAAATGCATCGAACCGATGAAGCGGCGGGATCTGATCACCGCGATCCCGGCTGCCGCGATCTTGCGGTCGGCCGCTGGGCGGGCGCAGTCATTACAGGTGCCGCTGATTGGGTTCGTGCACGGGTCGGCGCCGGTCGGACAGTACAAATCTTATGTCGCCAGCTTCGTCGCTGGCCTCCGCGAGGAAGACTTCGAATCCGGCCGCAATGTCGCGGTCGAATATCGCTGGGCCGAGGGTGAGTACGAGCGGGTCCCGGGCCTGACGACCGATCTGCTCAGCCTGAAGCCTTCGCTGATCGTCGCGTACGGGCCTCCGAATTTGTTGCGGGCCGCGCTCGACGCGGCCTCCCGCGACGTGCCGATCGTCTTCGGCACTGGCGGCGATCCGGTCGCGGCTGGCATCGTGGCGAGCCTTGCCCGCCCCGGCGGCAACGCGACCGGCGTCGCGAACCGCACCAACACGCTCGACATCAAACGTCTCGAGCTGTTGCGCGATCTGGTGCCGCAGGCCAGCATCATCGCGATGATTCTCAATCCCAAGAACTCGGACGCGCAGGAGGTTACAAAAGGCGCGCAAGAGGGCGCCCGCACGCTTGGGCGCGAACTTGTCGTCGCGTACGCGACGATGCCGGAGCAGCTCGACCAGGCGTTTGCCTCGGTCGTTCAGCAGGGAGCCGGGGCCATGTTGATGGGATCGGATACGTTTCTGAACGCCCAGGCCGATCGCATCATCGCGCTGGCCGCAAGGTATCGTATGCCGGCGATGTACAACGGCCGCGCGTTTGTCGAACGCGGCGGGTTGATCGGCTACGGCACCAACTTCGCCGACATGTACCGGCTCGTCGGAATCTATGCCGGCAAGGTGCTGAAAGGGGCGAAGCCAGCCGATTTGCCGGTCGTCGAACCGACCCGCTTCGAGCTCTTGATCAACCTGAACACGGCCAAGGCGCTCGGCCTCGCGATCCCGCAGACTGTCCTGGCCCGCGCCGACGAGGTGGTCGAATAGATGGGTTCAGCCCCGCGGCGCGGCCGACCCGGCAATGAAGCCGAGCCGGCCGTGCGGTCCTCCTCGATGTCAACTTGAGCAGCGATTGCTCAGATCACCGCCATCGAACGGGTCGCGGCGATTGTCGCGGCGCTGACTGCCGGGCCGATCGCGTTCCCCCCGAAATGCGAGCCCCGGTGTTAAACCTACTGCCATGTCAGTCTTAACAGCGGCTTAACTGCGGGCAGTTTCGCAAGCGATCCGGCGGGGAAGTTGTGACAATTTTCGGATAAAGCGAGATTTCATCCGGCGAAAGGATGCGTCGCGATCCAGTGCCGCGCGATATCGATGCGGCGTGTGATCCACACTTTCTCGTGGCCGATCGCATAGTCGAGAAAGCGTTCGAGCGCAGCGGTGCGCCCCGGCCGGCCGGCGAGCCGGCAATGCAGCCCGACCGACATCATGCGCGGCCGCGTTTCGCCTTCGCGGTACAGCACGTCGAAGCTGTCCTTCAGATAGGCGAAGAACTGGTCGCCGGAGTTGAAGCCCTGCGCTGTTGCGAAGCGCATATCGTTCGAATCGAAGGCATAGGGCACGATCAGCTGCGGCTTGCCGCATGAAGTGTTCCAGTACGGCAGATCGTCGGCGTAGCTGTCGGCGTTGTAAACAAAGCCGCCCTCCTCGGCGACGAGCCGGCGCGTATTGGGGCTGCAGCGGCCCTGATACCAGCCCAAAGGCCGCGTGCCGGTCACTCGCGTGTGCACCTCGATCGCTTTGGCGATGTGCTCGCGCTCGACTGTTTCGGCGACATACTGGTAATCGATCCAGCGATAGCCATGCGTTGCGATCTCCCAATCGGCCGCCAGCATCGCGGCGACCGCCGGCGGGTTGCGTTCGAGCGCCATCGCCACGCCGTAGACTGTGACCGGCAGATGGCGCGTCGTGAACGCGCGGTAGAGCCGCCAGAAGCCGGCCCGGCTGCCGTATTCGTAAAGCGACTCCATATTCATATTGCGCAGCCCGAGGGTCGGCTGGGCGCCGATCCATTCCGATAAAAAGGCTTCCGCCGCCGGATCGCCGTGAAAGATCGCGTTCTCGGCGCCCTCTTCGTAATTGATCACGAATTGCAGTGCGATCCGTGCCTCGCCGGGCCATTGCGCATGCGGCGGCTCGGCGCCATAGCCGATCATGTCGCGCGGGTAGGGTTCGGTCATGGCTGCACTCCCACCGGCTTCGGATGCTCTACCCGATAGTTCAATCCTGCGCCCTGCGCGCCAGCAGGTCGATCTCGACAAGCGCGCCGCGCGCCAGGCCGGTGACGCCGGAATACGCTGCGCTCTTCCGCCCTACGAAAGGGAAGCGAGCCGCGCCTTCAGCGCCAACAAATCGCGCCAGGCTTCGCGCTTCCGCTCCGGGGTGCGCAGCAGAAATGCCGGATGGAACATCGGCAGGGTCGGCACCGGCTGATCCAGCCCCGGGATGGCCAGTTCGAACCAGCGGCCGCGGAGCCGGGTGATGCCGTCACTGACCGGCAATAGCGCGCTGGCGGCGGTGCCGCCGCATAGCACCAGCACCTGCGGCTTGGCCAGCGCGATATGGCGCAGCACGAACGGCAGGCAGGCGGCGATCTCGGCCGTGGTCGGCTTGCGGTTGCCGGGCGGGCGCCAGTAGATCACGTTGGTGATCTGGACTGTGCTGCGGTCGAGGCCAATGGCCGCCAGCATGCGGTCGAGCAATTGGCCGGCACGTCCGACGAAAGGCCTCCCGATACGGTCTTCGTCGGCGCCCGGCGCCTCGCCGATAAACATGATCGGCGCGGCGGGGTTGCCGTCGATAAAGACGGTCTTTGTCGCGGTCCGCTTCAGCGGGCAATCCTCAAACCCGGCGACCAGCGCAGCGAGCCCATCGATCGTTTCGGCGCCGGCGGCGAGCCGGCGCGCCGATTGCGCCGCCTCGGCCAGCGACTCCGCAAAAGCGCCGGGCGGCACGACCGGTGTTGCCGGGGCACGGCGAACGGCAATCTGGGCTGGTGCCGGCGGCGGCACAGGCTGCTGGACCGGGGCTGGTTTGGCCGGCAGCAAGCGGTTCGGCGCGGCTACGCCGATCGCCTCGTCGGCGCCCATCTCGACATACCAGCGCAATAACGCGAGCGCGCTTTCACGCGAGGTCGGTGCGGCTCGGGTGTCCTGAACGCCCATGCCCCCGATCCTACCAGCAGCGAATTGGCCGCGCTGCCGTTTTCGCCGCGATCCTTTATAGTCGGCGTTTAATCCCAGGGATCTAGGCAGCAGAGGCAGGTCGGTGTCGGACGCACAGCGCGAGCAGATGGAATATGACGTTGTCGTGGTCGGGGCGGGACCCTCCGGCCTCGCCGCGGCTATCCGTCTGAAACAGCTTGCTGCTGCCGCGGGAAGCGAGCTTGCGGTCTGCGTCGTGGAGAAGGGTTCCGAGGTCGGCGCCCATATCCTCTCGGGCGCGGTGTTTGAGCCGCGCGCCCTCAACGAACTGATCCCCGATTGGCGCGAGCGCGGCGCGCCGCTCAATACGCCGGCGGCGGATGACCGATTTCTGTACCTGACGAAGAACCGCGCGTTGCGGCTGCCGACCCCGCCGCCGAGGTGCTGTACGACCACAGCGGGCGGGTGCGCGGCGTTGCGACCGGCGATATGGGGATCGGCAAGGACGGCAAGCCGACCGAGCGCTACACGCCGGGGGTCGAGCTGATCGCCCGCGAGACCCTGTTCGCCGAGGGCTGCCGCGGTTCGTTAACGAAGACGCTGATCCGGCGCTTTCACCTGCGCGACGGACACGATCCGCAGACCTATGCGATCGGCCTCAAGGAATTATGGGAGGTTGCGCCGGAGCGCCACCAGCCCGGACTCGTCGTCCACACCGTCGGCTGGCCACTCGACGGCAGCACCTATGGCGGCTCGTTTCTGTACCACCTCGAAAATCG
>VAZR01000141.1 GCA_005888515.1 Alphaproteobacteria bacterium
GAAGGCATTGGGCGCGCAGCCGGTCATCCTGACCTGCACCCGCGACAAGCGGCTCGACATGGGCATGCGGCTCGGCGCCGACGAGGTGATCAACGTCGGTCGTGAAGACCCGGTCGACGCGGTCCACCGACTGACCGGCGGCAGGGGTGTCCAGTACGTCTTGGAATGCTCCGGCGCGCCGAACGCGCTGAACGAGGCGGCGCGCATGGTCAACCGCGGCGGCCGCATCTGTCTGGCGGCTTTCCCCGGCGAGCCCGTGCCGGTCGATCTGGCGTATCTTGTGCGCAACAACATCTACGTGTTCGGGATTCGCGGCGAAGGCAAAAGCGCGACCCACCGCGCGGCGGCGCTGATGGCGCAAAAGCGCTTCGACGCCAAGCTGATTCACACCCACACCTTCCCTCTGGGCGAGGTGCCGACCGCGATCCGGTACGCCCGCGAGCGCATCGAAGACGCAATCAAGGTGGTCGTTCAGATCCGCGAACACTGAATCCGTATTGGGGGGCCATTTATGACCTTGGCATCAGCGGCGGAGATCAAGTCCCTTCTGGGGAGCGCACCCGCTTGGCGCTCGGCGCTGAAGAAGCTTTATGTACAGGTGCTGATAGCGATCGCGCTCGGGGTGCTGCTCGGGGCTGTCTGGCCAAGTCTGGCGACCGACATGAAGCCGTTCAGCGACGCCTTCATCACGCTGATCCGGGCGGTCGTGCCGCCGATCATCTTCGCCACGGTCGCGGTGGGCATCGCCAAGATGGGCGATATGCGGCGGGTTGGGACCGTCGGTGTCAGGGCGCTCATCTATTTCGAGGTGGTCTCGACGATCGCGCTGGTGATCGGGCTGATCGTCGGCAATCTGTGGCAGCCCGGCGCCGGTTTGCACATCGCGCCGGCTTCGCTCGATGAGAAAGCAGTGGCCGGTTATGTAACCAGCGCCAAATCGCTGACCATCGTCGATTTCCTGATGAAGATGATCCCCTCCAATCTCGTTGGCGCGGTGGCGCAGGGGGATCTGCTGCCGGTGCTGGTCATCGCTGTCTTGTTCGGCGTCGCCTTGTGTCACATGGGCGAGCGCGGCCAGCGTCTCGTCGCGCTGATCGACGATTTCACGCATGCGCTGTTCGGCATTGTGCGCATCGTCATGTATGTCGCGCCGCTTGCCGCATTCGGCGCGATCGCCTTTACGATCGGGAAATTCGGCTTCGGCATCCTCGCCAGCCTCGGCCAGCTGGTGGCGAGCATCTATCTGACCTCGATCCTGTTCGTGCTGTTCGGGTTTGGTGCGATTGCCTGGCTGTTCGGCTTGCCGCTCTTGAAGATTATCCGCTACTTCAGGGACGAGTTGCTGATCGCCTTCACCGCCACCTCGGGCGAGGCGATGATCCCGCGCTCGATCGAGAAGCTGCGCCGGATGGGCTGCTCGGAAGAGACGGTCGGGCTGGTCTTGCCGACCGGCTTCTCGTTCAACACCGACGGCACGGCGATCTACATGACGATAGCGACCCTGTTCATCGCCCAGGCGCTCGATATCCAGCTGAGTTTGGGTCAGCAGCTGATGATGCTGTTCGTGATGCTGTTCACCTCGAAAGGCGCGGCGGGGGTCGCGGGCGCCGGGTTTGTCGCGCTAGCTGCGACCCTGCCGACGCTCGGAATTCTCCCCGCGGCGGGCCTGACATTGCTGCTGGGTGTCGAGCGCTTCATGTCGGAGATCCGCGCCGTCACCAATTTGTTCAGCAACATCTTCGCGACCGTTGTCGTCTCGAAATGGATGGGTGAGCTCGATGACGAGCATGTGCGACTCGTGCTCGACGGCGATTCAGAACGGGAAAGCCTCAACCCAGCCCACGCCGCATAGCCTGAGATGCGGCGTCGAGACCAGCCCATCTGAAACCGATGCCGAGCTGGCAGACATCGCGGCAATGGAGCAGGCGATCGACGCGTTTTCCCGCAAACATAAGCCGCAAGCGCCCGCGGACGGGAGTGGGGAAGAGGAACTCGCCGCAAAGCTCGTGACCCAAGCCAAGCTTACGCCAAGCAGCAGGAACTGGGGTGATGCGCTATTCACCCCAGCGACCGAGGCGCACGAGGACGCGGCTTAGTGCTTCTTTGCGGCGGAGCAGGGTCCCGAATCCTTGCCGCAACGCCTCTATCGGGGCCGCAATAACTGCTCGTTGTTTCGCGCGCCGCAGCCGGGTCGCGAATCATGCGCGACATGCGATCTCCGGCGGGCCCGTCCCTGTCGGAAATTTGCGAGCATGACTCTCGCTTTTGCAGGCGCGCTTGTCGCCGGCCGCCATTGACCATCAAATCCTTTGGCAAATCTCAAACGGGAGTCGCGGTATGTGGGAACAGTTGACGCCGGCGGACATTCGGCGCGCAAGAGAACGCTTGACGGCCTTGCGCGCCGTAACCCTGAACCGGCATGCGGAAGAGATCAAACGCCTCGATCTCGAGCAGGCTGAGATCGAGGCGTTCGAGCGGCTGGCCGAGGCTTTCGCTCAACGATACGTGAACGCGCTGGCAGCAAAAGCGGCCATCGACGATCAAGCTTCTGCGGCCGCTGCAACCGAGAAGGAGCTCGCCTCTCCCGCGCGGTCGGAAGTTCCCTGGGAGTCGCCGGTCCCGGAAGCGCCGCTTTATCATCAGGTATCACCGAATTTCGGCACGCCGCCGCGACTGCGACGTTTCGCGCAATGAACAGGCGGCGTCGGGTCAGCGGCTTCAGAGATCCTCAAACCGAGCCCCGGCTCATCCGAGCAGAACCAAAAAAATCTGACTTTCCTCCGGGCCCGGAGCGCTTGTCTTCGGCCCGCCCCGGGCGCGGGCCTTGTTGACCGATGCCACCGCCATGGGACCCCGGATGCATACGACTGATGTGCGCTTTGGCTCCTCGGCATCACACCGAAGTTGATAAACGGCTGCGACCGTCCGCTCTCAGGCTCATGCGGCAGCACACGGGCGCCGCGACAGAGCATGCTTCGGGTGCATCAACCTGACAGAGCGTTGAGGTTGACGAGCAAGCAACGGACAGCGATCCTTTGGATCGATCGGGGGCGTTTCTGATCGCCGGCCGGAGGGGGCGCACAATGAGACAGCCTGGCGTGGACGATGTCCGCGATTAGCATGTTGCGCCGGCTGGGTCGCAGCGCCGCTTGGCTGTCAATCGCCCTTCTCGCGCTCGGGTTTTACGCCGGGCATTCCCGAGCGGAGTTGATCCCGGGCCAGGATCGCGCCCAGCTGGCGATTGAGCAGGACAAGCTGTTCCAGCGGATGCTGCGCGAGCCGGCCAATCTCGATGTGGCGTTCGCCTACGCGGCCGTGTCGGCAAAGCTCGGCGACAACGAGGCCGCGGCCAGTGCGCTCGAGCGCATGCTGCTGTTCAATCCCAACCTGCCGCGGATCGACCTCGAGCTCGGCTCGCTGTATTTCCGGATGGGCTCGTTCGACCTGGCCCGCGATTATTTCAACAAGGCCCTGGCGGCGAACGCGCCGCCTGATGTCAGGGTTCGGGCGAGCCGTTATCTCGAGGAGATCGCCGCGCAGCAATCGCCGAGCCGGTTTACCGGCTATCTGTTTTTCGGCGCGCAACACCAGTCGGATGCCAACGTGGCGCCCGGCTCGCCGCTGATCCATTCGCCCGTCGGCGATGTGCTGCTGAGCAGCCAGTTCGTCAAACGCCCCGACATCAACATCTTCGGTTCCGGCGGCTTTCTTTATTCCTACGATCTCGGGACCCAGAGCCGCGACGCGATCGAAGTTACCGGCATCGGTTTTATGAACCACTATTTCCGCACACAGCGGCTCGATCTGGCTCTCGGCGAGGCAACGGCGGGCCCGCGCTTCAATCTTACGCCGCCCTCCGACAGCGTCGGGCGCCTCTCGGTCAAGCCCTATGCGATCTTCAATGAGGTCGGGCTGGGCGAGGCGCAGTATTTCTATACCTGGGGCACCGGGTTAGAGAACACGGCGGCGCTGTGGGAGGATCTGGCGGTCAGGACGGTTTTCGAATTTCGCCAGAAGAAGTTCACGAATGCCTCCGACCGGCCTCTCTCCACCGGGCTCGACGGCAACGACAAGCTCGTCACATTGCAATTGCGTCAACGGGTGAGCCCGAACTCCGAGCTGCTCGGGCAATTCGACTTTCTCGATCAGGACACGCGGTTCCCCTGGTACGCGAACCGGTCCTACGGTCTGACGGCGGGTTACCACATCGCCTATGACGATCCGACGGGCTGGACCGGCTTACCCTGGGAGACGACGGTCGGCGCAAGCCGATTGTGGAGCCTTTATCAGTCGCCCGATCCGTGCTGCAACACGAGCAGCGATCCGACCATCTTCGTGCCGGGGAAGCGCCATGACCGGCGCTGGCGGTTCGGCATCACGCAGGCCGTGCCGGTCACCGACAATGTCGCGCTGGTCGTGCAATTCCAGCGCGACATCGTCTCGTCCAACCTGTCGCTTTATGCCTATACGAGCAATTCCGTGCTGATCGGTTCGCAGATCAAGTTCTAGGAGCGGGTGCGATGCCTCGGGTTCGTTCGTCTGTGTTGCGTGTCGCTGCGATCGGCACGCTCGTGGTTGCAGCTTCAACGAGCGGCGCCGGCGCCCAGCAGCGCGTCGGGGTGAACAGCGCGGTCAATCCGGAAGCGAGGGGCGTGCCTCCGGGCGCGCCGCCGCGGCAGCTCGTGATCGGCGCCGACGTCGTGTTCAAAGAGCACATCACGACAAGCCGCCAGGGGCAGACTCAGGTCTTGTTCCTGGATAAATCGGCGATGACGGTCGGGCCCAACTCCGACGTAACGATCGACGAGTTCGCCTATGATCCGAACACCGGCACAGGCAAGCTGGCGATGAGCGCCGCACAAGGAGTCATGCGGTTTATCGGCGGCAGGCTCAGCAAGAATGAAAACGCGGTCACCCTGACGACCCCGACGGGAACGCTCGCCGTGCGCGGCGGCATCTTTCTTGCCGCGATTAGCAGCCTGGGGACCGATGTCACCTTTCTCTATGGCAACGGGCTCACGATTAGCAATCCGTTCGGGATGCAAATCCTGACCCGGCCGGGATACATGGTGACGATCTCGAGCCGGAACACGCCGCCCTCCGAGCCGCGCCCTGCGCCGCCGGGCGCGACGGCCGCGCTGCTCGGCCAGCTCGACGGTCGATCCGGCGGGACCGGCGGCGCCCAGCAGACGCCGACCGACCAGACCGTGGTGAGCAGCGGGATCGCCACGACAATCTCCGGCAATGTCATGGCAAATGTGCTGACGGCCACGCAAGCGGCGGCGCAGCAGCAGCCAACGCGGTCGCAACCGCCAACCACCAATGTCTCGGCAGTGCAGACGAGCGGCAATGTTCAGTCCGTCCAGACGCAGGCGGACCCGGTCGTCGTCAGCGCGGCGGCCAATCCGACGCCCGCCGGTACACTGTTGACGCCCGCAGTGGGCACCGTCTTGAACAATGGCGCGACGTATTTGGCCGGCGGCGGCTTCAACCAGACCTACAATTTCGGGACGCTGACCGGGACGGCTAACATCACGAACTTCGACGGCGCGAATTACTCCGCGGCGCTGACCGGATCTCGCACCATATTCACGGGGGATTTGAGCGGTGTCGCAAACCGCACCGGATTCCTCGCCGGCACCTTCTTCGGTCCGTCAGCGGCGGTGACAGGCGGCGGCTTTGCGATCCAGAACACGTCCGGCCCTCCTTATGTTGTCTCGGGAGCTTTTGCCGGGAAGTAACGCCTGCGGTGCCATGCCGCCCTGAGCCAGCCCGAGAGGACCGAGACGCCGTTTTAGGACGTTAGCGCTTCACCCAGGGGACGGGCGCTTCCGGCGAGCAACGCGCCAGCCAGGGATGCCCGGCCTCACTGACGGCGCCCGGGCACCGTTTTCCGCATAGCGCGGGGGTTCTACGATTGATGGAGCATCCTTCTCGACCGGCAACTGAGTGCGCTCGCGGCGCAGCTCCTCGATGCGCGCACGGATGTTGACAAAATCGTCAGCAGAGCGAGAGCGTGTCATAGTTCCTCCCGTTCGTTTCTATTAGGCCCGGTTCAGATCCCGGCCCATTCCGTCGATCGAGAAGACGACCTGAACGGGTAAGCGGCAAAAAAAGGCCAGCTCGGGTTGCCCGGCCGGCCTCAGTCTCCCGTGCCCCGCGATCGTCCCTGGGCGCTTGATGCTGTAGCTACTGCCGCCGCCGCTTTCCTGCCCGCTTGGCGGCAGGCAGGAAAGGCCGGGGCGGCTTTGCACGCTGGATGCCGCGTTATGCCCGGCATCCGCGAAGCCTTACAGGTTCGCCTGGAAATCGCTGTAGTTGCGAAGCTTCTTGTAGATCTGCAGCCGATTCCGCTGACTATCCGCGATGATGACCGAATCGCTGTTGGCGTCGAATTCGACCGCGGTCGGGAAGCACAGCCGCCATTGCGGCTCGAGGCTCTTCACCCGACGCCGGGCTTTCGCCATATCGGGGTTGGCATCGATGCTCTGCTGGCCCCACTTCGACAGCACCTGGGCGTCACCCACCAGTGTCGTGATCGGCCCTCCCTCGGAGTCGAACACGCAGACCCGATGGTTGCCCCAATCGCTCACATAGATGTCGCCGTCGCTGTCGACCGCGACATCGGTCGGGTGATTGAACTGGTCTGTCCTGGGGTAACCCGCCTTCTCGCTGTCGCCGGTGACGTAAGGACCAAAAATCGTCACGGCATAGGCGCCTTCCGGCTCCTGGATTGCGCCGTATGAGCCGATGGTCATCAGGCACTTGCCCGCCGGCGACAATTTCTGA
>VAZR01000142.1 GCA_005888515.1 Alphaproteobacteria bacterium
GCCGCCAATCTCCTCGCCGCTCCCTTGCGCGAGGGACGGCTCACCACCGGCGATCTCGCAGCGGTTCAGCGCCGCCGAACCTTTCCGATGAAGGTGATCCAGGCGATGCAGATCGCCGTGCAGAACCGAATCCTTGACCCGCTGCTCGATTCCGACAAGCCGGTTACCGCGCCCTGGGTGGTGCGGCTGTTCAACCATTTCCCAATTTTGCGGCGCATACCGGCGCGGATCGTCGGCGTCGGCGTACGCCCCGAGCATGTGCACAGTCCACAGATCGGCAACCCGGTGGGTGCACTGGCGCAATCGTGATCGGAGACCCGCCGCCGCCAATCGTATAACCGGAAACGCCGTGTCCTCCCGGAGCATCCGATCATGAGCACGCAGCCGCTTCTCGAACTCCACCGGCGCGATGTGTTGCGCCTCGCCGGCAGCGCGGTCGCTTTCCTGGCGCTAGCGACCTCACCCTTTGCCGCGCTCGCGCAGACCACAGGCGGCGCGGCGCTCAAGATCGGCACGATCGGCTCCGGCCGCGAAGGCGGCGCGCTCGGCACGCTGTTCGCCAAGGCCGGGCACCCGGTGATGTTCTCCTCGCGCCATCCCGAACAGCTGAAGGATCTCGTCGCCTCGGCCGGCCCTTCGGCGAAGGCCGGTAGCGTCTCCGACGCGATCGCGTTCGCGGACGTCGTATTGCTGGTTGTGCCGTACACCGCGGTCGAGCAGATCGGCAAGGAGCACGGGCCGGCGCTCGCAAAGAAGCAGCTGGTCATGGATGTCTCAAACCCGGTCGCGCGACGCGACGGCGAGGAGCTCGTCAAATGGGTCGAGCAGCAGGGCGGCGCTGCCCTGGCCACCGCGAAACTGCTCCCCGGCGCTCATCTGGTCCGCGCCTTCAATGCGATCGGCTACGCGAAATTGCCGGAGCTGGCACACCGGCAGGGCGATCCGGTCGGGGTGCCGATCGCCGGCGACGACCAGAAAGCCGTGGCGCTCGCCTCGCAGCTGATCAAGGAGATCGGCTTCGAGCCGGTCGTGGTCGGCGGTCTCGCCATGGGCAAATACCTGAATGTCGGCACACCGCTCGCCGGTATCCATACGCCGGACGAGATCCGGCAGATCGCCTCGACGCTGAAATAGCGCGGCAACAGCATCGTGCGTGCTTCGAGACGCGCCTCGGCTTGCGCCGAGGTGCTCCTCAGCATGAGGTGTATTGTTTGATGGCATCGAGGAAAGAGCCTCATCCTGAGGAGCCGGCGAAGCCGGCGTCTCGAAGGACGCATTGTGCCGATCCAGCCGCTGCGCTGGTTTTGATTCACCGAGAGAGCGTTGGCCAATAACGACAGGAGGCCCGGCATCGCCGAGGCCGGGTACCGGCTGCTGTGCCGCGTCATCGATGTGCGGCGCGAGGAGCTGCCGGCGCTGTTGTGGTGCTGGCTCTACATCTTCGCGGTGCTGTCGTCCTACTACATCATGCGGCCGATCCGCGACGAGATGGGGGTCGCCGGCGGCGTCAATAATCTGCCGTGGCTGTTCACCGGCACCTTGATCGGCATGGTGCTGGTCAACCTGCCTTTCGCCTGGCTGGTCAAGACCCTGCCGCGCAGCCGCTTCATCCCCCTCACCTACCGGTTCTTCGCGGTCAACATCGTGCTGTTCGCGATTGCGCTGCACTTTGCCGATCAGGAGCAGACGATCTGGATCGGCCGCCTCTTTTTCATCTGGGTGTCGGTCTACAATCTGTTCGTCGTCTCGATCTTCTGGCAGCTGAACGTCGACCTATTCAGCCCGGAGCAGGGCAAGCGGCTGTTCGGCTTCATCGCCGCCGGCGCGACAATCGGCGCGATCGTCGGTTCGGCGCTGACGGCCAGTTTGGCACGCCATGTCGCGCCTATGGTCTTGCTGCTCGGCGCAGCGGTGTTGCTCGAGTTGGCGGTGTTCGCGGTCGGTCGGCTGTCGCGCCTCTCGCCGAGCCTGCATCAGCAGCCCGCGGCCGCCGCCGCCGAGGAGCAGCCGATCGGCGGCAGCGTGCTCGCCGGCATCACCCATGGCTTCCCCGACCGCGGGGCGCAGACTGCGTTTTTCGCGACCGTGGATCTGCTGGTGAACACGCTGACCTTGGTGATCCAGCTGTTTCTGACCGGGCGCATCATGTTGTGGCTCGGAGTCGCGCTGGCGCTTTCTTTCCTGCCGGCCTTGACGATTGCCGGTTTTGGCGCGTTGACGGCGGCGCCGACCCTGGGCGCGATCGCGGTGTTCCAGATCCTGCGCCGCGCCGCCGATTACGGGATCGCGCGGCCGACCCGCGAGGTGCTGTTCACGGTGGTGCCGCGCGAAGACCGCTACAAGGCGAAAAGCTTTATCGACACCTTCGTGTACCGCCTCGGCGACCAGCTCGGCGCCTGGGGAGTTGCGGCTTTCCGCTGGCTCGGCGCGGGTACCGCCGACTTGGCGCTGGTCGCAATCCCGATCGCGGCGCTGTGGCTATTGAACGCGCTGTGGCTCGGCCGGCGGCAGGAGCGAATGGCCGAGGCGCGCGCACCCGCCGAATGAGCTTCAGGCCACCTCGTCGAGGGTCGAGCCAATGTCGAGGGTCGTGGCTCGGCGCAGATCGCGCGGCTGATCCTCGTCATGCGCCCGCCCGCGATGCATCGTGTCCCGGTTATCCCAGATCACCAGATCGCCGACCCGCCATTGATGGCTGTAGACGAATTGCGGCTGCGTCGCGAAATCGCTGAGGTCGCGCAGCAACAACCGGCCTTCCGGCACCGGCCAGCCGACGATGTGCGAGGCATGCGCCGACAGATACAGGCATTTGCGGCCGGAGCCGGGATGCCGGCGCACCAGGCGTTGGCGCGACGGCGGGTATTTCTCGCGCTCGCCGGGCGGGAATTCGGTAAAGCCGATCTGGGCGCGCGACCAGAAAATAGCGCATCGTAGGCGGCGCGCATATCGGCGAATTCGGTCTCGCCGGCGCCGAACGGCGACGCCGGCGGCACCGCGACGGCGAACAGCATGCCAAGCACCACCGGCACCGGCATGTAGGAGGCATCGGTGTGCCACAGCCGGTTGCCGAGACTGTCGAGGCGGCGCCGGTCGTCGCGGGCGCGCAGTCGGTTGTCCTCGTCGAGGTTCGAGATGTCGCCAATCTCGGGGAATTGCAGACGGCGCCGGCCGCCGCGGGCTGCCGAGCGGCCGATCTCGAGCTCGCCGAACCGGGCCGCAAACGCGCGCAGCTGTTCGTCGGTTATCTGCTGATCGCGAAACACCAGAACGGCATGGCGGTCGATCGCGCGCCACAGCGCGTCGACCATCGCATCGTCGATCGGCCCGCTGACATCGAGCCCGCCGACCATGGCACCGATATGCGGATGCAGCGGCGTGATCGCGAGGGCCATGGCCGTCCTTTCCGTAAGCAACAACTGTCTTGGCTCGGAGGATCGATCCGCGTTCCGGGCCTGTCAATCCTAGGGGAGATTGCTTCGCTACGCCCGCAATGCCCGCTATTTCAGCTTGTCATTGCGAGGAGCGCGGCGACGCAGCAATCTCCCGTCGAACGGCTGTCGGTGCGGCTTGTGGTCGATTCGTATTTCGACCTGTTCATGCCTAAGGCCACGGATCCGCACGTCAGGATCGAGCACGTCTCCCGTATCCCGGGCCGCGAGACCTCGACCTTAGCCGGCGAGTGGGGTCTCTCGCTGCATCTCGAATCCGAGAATGCGGGAGACAAGCGTCAGTACCTCTTGGATTTCGGCTTTACCCCCGAGATCCTGCTGCGCAATTTCGATCTGCTCGGCATCGAGACCGAGAAGCTCGACGGGCTGATCCTCAGTCATTCCCACCGCGATCACTATGGCGGGCTGGTCGGCTTCGTCGGCGTGCAGCGGCCGCGGCTGCGCGAGGATATGAAACTTTACACCGACGGCGATCTGACCTTCCGCGAGAAATGGACGGGCTCGCGCGGCGCCGCGCCGGTATCGATGGGCGCGCTCGACGGACCCGCGCTGGCTGCCGCGCATGTCGAAACCGTGTGCTGCGACTATGCGCACGCGCTCGCCGGCCCGTTCACCAGCGGCGCGATCGCGCGGCAATCCTTCGAGCGGGTATTGCCGAACACACTGATCGAACCGACCCCGGCCGACCATTTCACCGAAGAGGAACGACGCGGCCGGCTGGTTCCCGACAAGCATCCCGACGAGCACGCCACCTGTTATGTCGTGCAGGGCCGCGGTCTGGTCGTCATCTCGTCCTGCGGCCATGCCGGGCTGATCAACACGATCAAGACGGCGCAGGCGGTCTCCGGGGTCGAAAAGCTGCACGCGGTGCTCGGCGGTTTTCATCTCGGCGCGGCGCCGCAGGATTATATCGACCACACCGTCGCCGAGCTGAAGGCGCTATCCCCCGATGTCGTGGTGCCGATGCATTGCACCGGCCGCGGCTTCATCGCCGCGGCGCAGCGCGAAATGCCGGAACAGATCGTGTTGTCGAACACCGGTAGCCGTTTCACGTTCGGGGTTTAGCTGGTTTGGTGTTAGCCGGGGATCGCATGACCGACAGCGAAACGCGGCGCAATCAGCTGGGCCAGCCGGTCGGGCTGCCGGTGGCGGGATGGATGCCGCGGCCCGTGCCGCCGCGCACGGCGATGGCCGGCCGGTTCGCGCGGGTCGAGCCGCTCGACGTCGAACGTCATGCCGCGGAGCTATTCGAGGCCAATGCCGAGGACCGCGAGGGGCGCAACTGGACCTATTACAATTATGGCCCGTTCGCGACGCTCGGCGACTACCGCAAATGGGTCGAGAGTTCCTGCGCCGACAAGACGCGGCTGTTCCATGCGATTATCGACCAAGCCAGCGGCAAGGCGGTTGGGGTGGGCGCTTATGCGAACATGCAGCCCGCCCACGGCACGATCGAGGTCGGCGCGCTGAACTTCAGTCCGCGCCTGCAACGCCAGCCGGCGGCAACGGAAGCGATGTATCTGATGATGCGCCGCGTGTTCGACGAGCTCGGCTACCGCCGCTACGAGTGGAAATGCGATTCGCTGAACCTGCCGAGCCGTGCTGCCGCCGCGCGGCTCGGGTTCACGTATGAAGGCCTGTTCCGGCAGGCGATGGTCACCCGCGGCCACAACCGCGACACGGCGTGGTTCTCGATCATCGACCCCGAATGGCCGACATTGCGCGCCGCGTTTGAGGCCTGGCTCGATCCGGGCAATTTCGACAGCGCCGGCCGGCAGCGCCGCGGCCTGGCTGCTTTCCGCGCCGCGCCTGGATGAAACCCAGGCTACCGATGTCATTGCGAGGAGCACAGCGACGAAGCAATCCCCATCGGATTGACCCACCCGGCCGGGGATTGCTTCGCTCCGCTCGCAATGACAGCAGGGGAGCGCCGTCATTGGTGCTGCTGTCGGCAGTCACGGCGCTCGGCTTTTGCGCCCTGCATATGGTCGTGCCGGCGCTGCCCTTACTCGTGCCGGCGTTCGACGACAGCCCGGCGCGGGTGCAGCTGGTGCTGACCCTTTATCTCGCCGGCATCGCAGCCGGGCAGCTGGTCTACGGACCGCTGTCGGACCGTTTCGGCCGCCGGCCGGTGCTGATCGCCGGGCTCGCATTGTTTCTGGCCGGCACAATTCTCTGCGCCGCGGCCTGGTCGCTGACGGCACTGATCGTCGGCCGGCTGTTGCAGGCCTTAGGGGCCTGCGCCGGCATCGTGCTGGCGCGGGCGATCATCCGCGACGTCTACGACCGCGAGGCGGCAGCGCGCGGGCTGGCGCTGGTCATGATGGCGATGAGCCTGGCGCCGGCGGTGTCGCCGGCCTTTGGCGCCTATCTCGCCGAGTGGCTCGATTGGCGCGCGATCTTCATTCTGCTCGGCGGCTTGGGCGGCATCGTGTTTGCCGCGACGGTGGTACGGCTGCCCGAGACCAATTTTCAGCGCGTGTCGCTCGACCTCACGGGCATGGGACGGACCTCGATCCTACTGCTGCGGTCGCCGGCGTTTATCGGCTTTGCGCTGTGCAGCGCCTGCACCAGCGCGTCATGGTTCACCTTTATCGCGGCCGCGCCGCAGCTCCTGGCGCAAGGTTTGGGCGAGCCGCCCAGCACTTACGGGCTGATGATCCTGTTGCCGATGGCGGCCTACATGCTCGGCAATGCCGCGGCGGCGCGTTTCGCGCTGCGGTTCGGAAGCCTCAGGCTGGTGATCTGCGGCCGCGCCCTGGCCTTCGCTGGGGCGATCGCGATGGCGGTGTGGTGGCTCGCCGCGGGTCTCGATATCTGGGTGCTGTTCGTGCCGATCGCGTTGAGCTCGATCGGCGATGGGCTGAGCCAGCCCTCCGCGATGGCCGCCGGGCTCAGCATTCAGCCGCGTTTTGCCGGCACCGCATCGGGGCTGATGGGCTTCACGCAGATGATCGTCGCGGCGCTTGGCACCTTTCTGGTCGGGTTGATGCCTTATGACAGCGCTTTCGGCACGATCGTCGTGATCGGCGGGTTCATCGCGCTGGGGCTCGCGTTCGGGATTTTCGCGGTACGCCGTCCCGCCGGCGGTACGCTGCCGGTGCTTGCCGGAATCGCGCCGTCGCAGCCG
>VAZR01000014.1 GCA_005888515.1 Alphaproteobacteria bacterium
TGATGGCGCTGCGCTTCGCCGAAGTGTCGGTCGGCGAGCACGCGCGCGGGTACTGGCCCTACGTGCTGGCGCTGTTGATCGGGCTGATGCTGATCATCTGCCTGCCTGAACTGTCGCTGATGATCCCGCGCAGCGCCGGTTTCGTGCGCTGATCGAGGACGGCTACTCGGCGGCTGCGGCGGCCTTGTCGTCTGTCGCGACGAGAGCCGGATCGGCGAGACGCGGGAAATAGAGATGTACCGCGGTGCCGACGCTCTCGGCGCTTTCGACGCGGATAAAACCGCCGAGCCGGCGCATCGCCTCGGCCGCATGAGGGATCGCATGCCGCGCCGTCATTCCGGGTTCGAAGACCTGATCAAGCGCCTCGTCGGACAGACCGGGCCCGCTGTCCCGTACCGTCACCCGCACGAACTCGCCGATCTCGGCGCCCGGTGTCTCGGTCACCGAACCCTCGTCGAACGCGGCGTTGCGGGTCCCGAGGATCAGCTGGCGGCCAGATGCGAGGTTGGCGCCTGCCTCGGCGACGAGACCGAGTACCAGGTCGCCCACCGTCTTCGGGTCGGCGCGGCATTGCCACAACCCGGACAGCAGCGACACCCGGTAATTGACGCCGCGCGGCAGACGCTGGCGGATCGAGCGTTCGAGCCGGGTCAGCATCGCATTGAGATCGGGAGCGGCCGGCTCACGCCTCGCCGGCACGGCTGGCCGCGGTTTGGTGCGTTGACGCGACGGGACCGGGGTACTCGGGGTGGCGGCGGTTTTCGCCAGCACCGGCGGCCCGCGCCACCGCACCCAACAGCGCGCCGACGCCCAGCATGCTGGCCTCGATGCGGTTCCATCGGTCGGGGTTGGAGTGGCCCAGTGGGATGTCGGCATAGCGCGTCAGCCGGCGCGCCACATCGGCCTGATACTTGGCAAACCCGGCCGCGTCGGCGATGCCCGGCGGCCGGGGCAGGGTTGCGACTAGGCGGCCGGCAATCTCGTCGGGATGCTGCAACGCGTAGTCCCAGCCTTTCAGCGTGGCGAGGCGGAAGTTGCGCACCACGTCGGGCTGGTTCCTGGCAAAGCGTTGCAGTGTGAACAGCGTGTCGCCGTAAAACTCGACGCGGTAATCCGCCGGGTTAAACGATTTGAGATTGAGGTTTCTTTCCTTCGCGAGCCATGGCAGGTCCCAGATCGAGCCGGGCGCGGCATCGACCGTCTTGTCGGCAAGCACGCCGAGAGTTTGGCCGGGTTCGACCGGCGTCGATTTGAGCTTCTCCGGGTCGACGCCCTCGGCGCGCAACGCCGTCGCCAGCTCAATCCCCAAAATGTCGCTGGCCGGCAGCCGCGCCAGCTTCGCCTTGCCGAGCGCGGCCGGCGAACCAAAATCGCCATCGGCGCGGTAGTACACGGCCGTGCCGCTCTGCTGGAAAATCGGCGCCAACAACAGCAATGGCAAACCCTGCGCCGCACGGATCACCAATTCCGAACCGCCGACGGCAAATTGAGCACGGCCCTCAGTCAGCTCGCGTATCGGGTCGGTCGGAGTCTGCCCGCGCGGCGCACCGGGCTGGATCTCGACCATCAACCCGGCCTCGGCATAGAACCCTTGCCATAGCGCGGCGTAGTAACCTGCGTATTGGAATTGCGCCGGACCCCGCAATTGCAATACGAGCGGATCGGCGGCTGCGGCATTCGCCAGCCCAGCCAGTGCCAGCGCCGCGGCACAAGCCATCATTTTCGCCATCGCGCCTCCCCACATCGCGCCGCCGGTCTTTCTCTCTAACGCGATGCCGCATGTCAGCGCGAAACCGTCGCGAAATCAATCGTCCTGCGATGTGCACCCGGAGCTGAGCCGCTCGATTTCTTCGCGGCGGGGCCGCTCAACCGGTCAGAAATCCCTCAACAATCGCCAGGAAAGCGGCCGGCTGCTCGGCATGCAGCCAATGTCCGGCATTGTCGATATTCGCGATCTCCGCATGCGGGAACAGATGCCGGATTGCCGGTTCATGTTCGGGCCGCAGGTAATCCGAGAGTCCGCCGGCTACGAACAGAGTAGGCCCATCGTAGGTGCGACCTGCAGGTACCGCCGGAAAACCGACGAGGCGCGGCATCTCATGTTCGATCGTTGAGAGGTTCAAGCGCCAGCGCACCCGCCCGTTTTCCAAAATCAAGTTCTGCAGCAGGAAACCGCGCTCCGCAGCATCGGGTATCGCCGCGGCGAGAGCGGCATCGGCATCGGAGCGACGCTTGATGGCGGCGAGGTCGAGCTCGCGCATCGCTCGCAAATGCGCGAGATGGCGCAGCGGGTAAGCGACCGGCGCAATGTCGGCAACGATCAGACGGTCCACCGCAGTTCCGTGCTCGAGGGCGGCGATCATTGCTACTTTGCCGCCCATGCTGTGCCCGAGCAGCGCAAAGCGATCGTAGCCGCGCGCCTGCATTGTTGACAGCACATCCTCGGCCATCTCGCCGTAACCCATCGTATCCACCCACGGCGAGGCTCCGTGGTTACGCAGGTCGATGGCGATGACACGATGATGCGTCGCGAGGCGTTGCGCGATCGAGGCCCAATTCCGGCCGGAGCCGAACAGCCCGTGCAGGATTGCGAGCGGCGGCCCCGCCCCATGCTCGACAACAGCCAACGGAACGACCATCCCCATCTCGCTTTCGCGCCGCGGATGTTGGGCGCATCTGTCCTGATCGCGAATGTAACAGGCGCCGCGGTGAAGCCCAGACACGTCGCGCCGTTTATCAGAGAGATTAGCCGAGCAGTTCTGCGAAGGTAGCACTCTTAATGCGAAATTTTACTTCTATTAGGATTTATGATATATTCGGAGGCATCGTGCACACCGTCAGCTGGAACAAAATTCGTCAATGAAGACCCGTGGGCGCCCTTCGAAAAACACCGGCCCGCCGCGTTATGTCAGCCGGTTGCGTGAGCTGCGCCAGCGTCTTGGCATGTCACAACAGGAGGTCGCCGCGCAATCCGGGATCAGTGCCGCCTATTACGGGGCGCTCGAGCGCGGCGACAAGCGGATCAACGCCGATACCGCACAGCGGCTGCACGCTCCATTGCGTTGTGCCGTTAGTGACCTGCTGGCCGGCACGCGCGGCATTTCGGTGCCGCTGCGGTTTGCCATCGCGGCTGCCGAAGCGAACAGCCGTCCCGACAGTTTCGACCTGCCGGAGCCGTACGAGATGCTGCACGCTGGCCGTATCGCCAAGGCGGAGGACTGTGTCGCGGCGGAGATTTTCGATGACAGCGCCGATCTCGATTTTGCCCCCGGCACGGTGCTGCTTTTACGTCCAATCGTAGGAAGGCATGAGCCGTTGCGCGCCGGCGTGAAAGTAGTGGCCCGTTTTCTGCTCGATGCCGACGGCGATCGGAGGACGCACGAGATCCTGTACGGAATTCTTGACCAAAATATCCTTGGGGATGTCGTCCTTCTCACCAGGACCCGCAATCGGCTGATCCCGAGGCACGTGCTGATCCATGCGGCGCCGTCGCCACGCTCCGGTCTCAATGAAACGGCGAGGCTGGAATTCTCGCACGACCGCCTTATCGATTATCACCCGAGCCCTGGCGACCCGGCGGAGATCCTCGGCCAAGTCGTTTTCGTAATGGGGCCGATCGCGGGCGGCTAGATTAGAATTCAATTGAGTTTTAATACTTATTGAATTATATGGTGTGACCTCACCACCCGAGCCTTGCAATGCCTCTTCCGGCCTCCGAACCCTCACCTTTGTCCGCGCTGCGAGCCGCCGAACTGGCCGCCAACCCCGAGGCGGAATATTGGGCCGCTGCTTGTGGCTGGGTGCCCGGAACCGGGCATTGCCGCAACCGCGACTGCGGTTCGGAATGCCTGTTTCAGGCGCAATGCGAAACCGAAGCGCGCCAAGTGGTTCGACAGCGTCGACGGCGCCGTGCCGCTCAGCAATCCTTTGTTCAGCGCGGAGGCCGGCGGTAAAACGGCGCAGGCGCTCAGTCCTGCGGCTGAAACCATAACGGGCAGTTGTAATCGATTGTCACCTCATCGCCCTCCACTATCGTGGCCAAGGCCATCAAATCGAGCGTCTCCCGCGCGGGATTGCGCCGCACCCGTGCATTCGGGCGGCGGGAGTGATTGCACAGCGCGACCAACCCGAGAGCCACCGCGCCACGACCCTCCCCCTCAGGATCGCCATCCCAATGGAAGTAATAATCATGGAGGATGGTGCGATCGAGCAGCGCGCACTGCTCGGTTGGCACAATAATGACCGGCGCGGCCTCGATCAGCGTACCGGCGGCGAGCGGCTCGCGCGCAAAGATGCCGCGGCCTTTTGCCGGGTCGCTGCGAATTTCAAGGCGATGGTTGGGGCCGGACCGCAAACGGTCGAGAGCCTGGGCTCCCCGCGCCGTTGAAGCGGCCACTCAGGTCCCACAGATCAGGCGTGGTCGCGCGGACGATCACCGATGCCGGCCGAAGCGGTCGACGCAGCCGCGCCGGCCGGCGGCGCCACCTGCGCCGGGGGCGTCGCCGCGGCGGCTTCATCCTCTTCCTTCATCCCGGCCTTGAAGGCTTTGATGCCTTTGGCGAAATCGCCCATCACCCGGGGCAGCTTGCCGGCGCCGAACAAGACCAGGACAATGGCCAGCACGACCAGCCAATGCATCAAACTCATAGAACCCATGTGACGACCCCGGACGCTGAAACACGATGAATTTAACAGACTCCGCGTCGAACTTCGCGGCTAATCGCCGCCGCGATATCTCTAAACAGTGCGGATGCGTCACGAAGTCGTGCCGATTCGCGGAAAATCAAGCCTGAACTCTTGGGAACCCGGATCATGTCTTACTTTCCACCGCAACACCCGGCCGATTGGCAGCGCTCGGCGCCCGAAGCGGCCGGCCTCGACCCGAGCGGGCTCGCGGCCGCGACCCGCTGTGCTGCCGAACATGAGACACCATGGGGCCGTGACCTTGCCCAGGTCGTCGAACGCGATTTCAACGAAGAGCCGCCGTGGAATGAGGCGCTCGGGCCGGTGCGGCCACGTGGCGGGCCAAACGGCCTCGTCCTGCGCGGTGGCCGGATCGTCGCGGAGTGGGGCGACACCGGCCAGATCGACCTGACGTTCAGTGTCGCGAAGAGTTATCTGTCGATCCTGGCGGGGCTGGCCTTTGACCGCGGCTTGATCCGCGACCTGCACGAGCCGGTGTGCCGCACCGTCCACGATGGCGGCTTTCAGGGGCCGCACAACGCACCGATCACCTGGCATCACCTGCTGCAGCAGACCTCCGAATGGGAAGGCGAGTTGTGGGGCAAGCCGGATCTGATCGACCGCCACCGGAGTGTCGGCGGCCTGGCAGGCGCCGGAAAGAAGGGGACCCACCGCGATCTGCAGCCGCCGGGGAGTTTCTGGGAGTACAACGACGTCCGCGTCAACCGGCTGAGCCTCGCATTGTTGCGGCTATGGCGGCGCCCATTGCCGGCGGTCTTTCGCGAGCTGGTCACCGATCAGATCGGCGCCTCGGCCGACTGGGAGTGGCACGGCTACCGCAACTCCTATGTCGAGATCGGCGGCGAACGGATGCAGTCGGTGTCCGGCGGTTCGCATTGGGGCGGCGGGGTTTTCATCCATGCTCGCAATCAGGCTCGGATCGGGCTGATGCTGCTGCGCGGCGGCATGTGGAGAAACCGGCGAATTTTGTCTGAGGATTGGCTCGAGCGCATGCGCGTACCTTGTCCGCTCAATCCGCAATACGGGTATTTGTGGTGGTTGAACACCGATCGCCGCTGGCTTCCGAGCGCTTCTGCCAGCAGCTATTTCGCGAGCGGCGCAGGCGGCAATTTGACCTGGATCGATCCGGAAAACGACATCGTCGCAGTGCTGCGCTGGATTGACCCGGCCGCGCGCGACGCCTTCATTCGGCTGGTGATGACGGCGATTCGGCAGTGAGCTTGGCTTGCGCCGCCGGCTAATGGCGGCTGACCTACAGTTCCAACCGGCTCCCAAAATCCGTTGCGGCAGGGTTGATTTGGCGGTAACCCGTCCAGGTCGAGCATTTTTTACCAATGGCGCCGATCTTCGTATGGCGAGCAATCTCGTTCAGGGCGCGCTTTTCACCGTGATGGTGGTTCGCGCTGGGTTGCTGCGGGATGCCGCTTTCGATCGGGAATTGGAGCAGCAGGTCGAGCGAAGCCCGCGATTTTTCCTCAACGCACCGGTCGTGCTCGACCTGAAAGACGCTGAAGGGTTCACCACCGAAGATGAGTTCTTGGATGTCGGCGAGGTGTTGCGCCGGCACACGCTGGCCCTTGTCGGTGTCCAAAATGCGCTCCCAGAGCAGCTCGCGGCTGCGGCCGCAGCGGGCCTTGCCAGCTTCGCCCCAAATTCGACACAGCCGAGCCGGCGCGCGTCTGCGGCAGCTTCGGCAGCCCAATCAGCCCAATCATCGGTCCGGGCGACAGCTCGCCTTGTCACCGAGCCGGTGCGATCGGGGACTCAGATTTACGCACGTGGCACCGATCTCGTCGTCACCGCCGCGGTCAGCCCGGGCGCCGAGCTCGTTGCGGACGGCAACATTCATGTCTATGGCGTATTGCGCGGCCGGGCGTTGGCTGGCGCCAGCGGCGATGTCGAGGCGCGAATCTTCTGCACGCGACTCGAAGCCGAGCTGGTCAGCATCGCCGGACGCTATCTGGTCAGCGAGCAATTGCCGCAGGAACAGCAGGGTTCGGCAGTGCAGATTGCGCTCCTCGACGACCAGTTGACGGTAACGAAAAATTAACGCTCATGATCGGCCTGGGGGTTGCGCGCATGAATTGGGGGACCGGAAAATGACCAAGCCGGGTGCGGCGAGGGGGAGGGAGGATTTGTTGGCCAAAGTCGTGGCGATTACATCCGGCAAGGGGGGCGTCGGCAAAACCACTACTGCCGCTGCTTTTGCCGCCGGCCTGGCGCTGCGCGGTCATAAGACAGTGGTAATCGATTTCGATGTAGGGTTGCGCAACCTTGATCTCGTGATGGGCTGCGAGCGCCGCGTCGTGTTTGATTTCATCAATGTCATCAACGGCGACGCCAACCTCAACCAGGCGCTGATCAAGGATAAACGCAACGACAATCTGTACATATTTCCGACCTCGCAGACCCGCGACAAGGACGCCTTGAAGCGCGACGGAGTCGAACGGGTCCTCGAAGAGCTGAAGCAGCAGTTCGACTTCATCATCTGCGACAGCCCGGCGGGCATCGAGCATGGCGCAGTCACCGCGCTATATTTCGCCGACAGCGCGATCATCGTGACCAACCCGGAAGTCTCCTCGGTGCGCGACAGCGACCGGATTATTGGCATCCTGTCCTCGCGCTCGCGCCGCGCCGAGCGCAACGAGCCGCCGGTCGAGACCAGCCTGCTGCTGACCCGCTACGACCCCGCCCGGGTCACCAAAGGCGAGATGCTGGCCGTCGAAGATGTCCAGGAAATCCTGTCGGTCAAGCTGCTCGGCGTCATTCCTGAGTCGGAATCGGTATTGCGCGCTTCGAATACCGGGACGCCGGTCGCCTTCGACGAAGACAGCCCGGCGGGGCGAGCCTATTTGGATGCCGTCGCGCGCTTTCTCGGCGAGCAGCGCGAGATGCGGTTCGTTCAGCCCGAGCGCCGGGGTTTCTTCCGCGTTTTGTTTGGCAGGGCGTAATGCGTTTACACGGCATGCGGTTCTTCAACTTCGTTTTTCCGCCACGCCCGAAGAGCGCCGCGATCGCCAAAGAGCGGCTGAAGATCGTGCTCGCGCATGAGCGGGCCGGCAACCATGCACCCGACTTCTTGCCGCGACTGCAGAAAGAGCTGATCGACGTCGTGGGCCGCTATGTCGATATCCGCGACGACATGATTCGTGTGTCGCTCGGCAAATCCGGCGAGACCTCGCTGCTTGAGATCAACATCGAGATCGAGGCAGCCAAGGCGAAGGCGAAGCTGGGTTCGGCGGTGCCGGCCTGACCGGCGCGCAACCTGAGTGCCGCGATACGCGTTCTTAAAGTATGAAGCGACGCCTGATCACCGCCGATACCGGCGCCGCCTTTGGCCTGATCGCCGGCATCATCCTCGGCTCGCTGCTCCTGAACCTGAGTTGAGCGGCGACGCGGTCGCCGCCGTTCAGTCCGCTGCGGCAGGCACATCGGCCACCGCAACGGGCTGCGTTGTCGCCAGCCAGCGATAGCCCATCCCGCCGAGAATCCCGCCGAGAATCGGCGCCAGCCAGAACAGCCAAAGCTGCGCCAAGGCCCAGCCGCCGACCAACAGCGCGGGGCCGGTGCTGCGCGCCGGGTTTACCGAGGTGTTGGTGACCGGAATGCTGATCAGATGGATCAGGGTCAGCGCCAGCCCGATCGCGAGCGGCGCGAAACCGGACGGCGCGCGCGTATCTGTCGCGCCCATGATCACGAACAGAAAACCGGCCGTCAGGATGAGCTCGGTGACAAAGCCGGCCACCAGCGTATAGCCGCCCGGCGAGTGCTCGCCATAGCCGTTGCTGGCAAAACCTCCGGCAAGATCGAAGCCGGTCTTGCCACTGGCGATCAGATAAAGGACCAGCGCTGCAAGGATCGCGCCGGCAAGCTGAGCCAGGATGTAGGGCAGCAACTCCGCGGCCGGGGTACGACCGCCGGCGAACAGTCCGATCGTCACCGCCGGGTTGAAATGACCGCCTGAAATATGGCCGACCGCATAGGCCATCGTCACGACGGTCAATCCGAAAGCCAGCGCAACGCCGACCAAGCCAATGCCGATTTCGGGGAATTTGGCGGCCAGCACGGCACTGCCGCACCCGCCCAAAACGAGCCAGAAGGTCCCGAAAAACTCGGCTCCGAGTTTTTTGTATAACGGCATGGCTGAACCCCAGGTTGACGCGCGGCGACGACGGGGAAACGTCCGCTGTCTCAAACAGTTCCCATGTCAAGTTTGTGACATCACCGCTTGCCGGCGAAGCGCTGCAGCGCACCTAACAGGACCAGCGGCACGACAATGACCGCGCCCAACAGGATGTAAGGGATCGCCCATTGCAGCCAATCGGCGAGGAGCCCGAACACTGACAGGATTGTCGCCGAAGTATCGGTCAGAATACCGCGGGCAGTGATGCCGAGCCGGCTCAGAAGCAGGCCGACTAGAAAGCACAGCACGATCAGACCGATCGCTCGGCCGACGAGCGTCATTGAACTTCCGCCGCCGCCGTCAGCCGCTGCCATTCGGCCCTAACCTCGGGATCCGGCTCGAGGGCGCGGCGGGCTTCGGCTTCCGCTGCGATTTGCTCGGGCCCTGCAAGGCGCCCAAGTGCCCATATGGCGGCGCCGCGCACCAACGGCGACGGATCGTCGAGGCAGCGTCGAGCCGCAGCAGCGAGGGCCGGCTCGCTGCGAACAGCATTGCCGATCGCGGTCAGGACATTGCGCAGAAAACGGTCGCGGCCAGTGCGCTTGACCGAGGTGCCGGCAAACAGGGTGCGAAATCCGGCATCGTCGAGCATGGCGAGCTCGGCCAAGCGCGGCGCGGTTAATTGTTCGCGCGGCAGGAACGCGGGCTCGTGCCCGGCCTGCGCGAACTTGTTCCACGGGCAGACCGCGAGGCAATCGTCGCAGCCGAAGATGCGGTTGCCGATCAGCGGGCGCAGCTCATGCGGGATCGGGCCTTTGTGCTCGATCGTCAGGTACGAGATGCAGCGGCGCGCATCGATCCGGTAGGGCGCCGGGAAGGCGTCGGTCGGGCAGGCATCGAGACAACGCCGGCAGCCACCACAATGGTCCTCTTCGGGGATATCGGGCGCGAGCGCGAGACTCAGATAGATCTCACCGAGAAACAGCCACGAACCGAACTCGCGCGACACCAGATTGGTGTGCTTGCCCTGCCACCCCAGCCCGGCCCGTTGTGCGAGCGGCTTTTCCATAACCGGGGCGGTATCGACGAACACCTTCAATTCGCCGGGCCAGCGCTCGGCAATCCAGCGCGCCAGGGTCTTGAGCCGCTTCTTGACCGTGTCGTGGTAATCCTGGCCGCGGGCATAAACCGAGATTACGCCGCGCTCGGGGTCGGCGGCGCCGGAATCATCCACGCCGCCGTAATTGAGGCCGAGCACGATAACGGTGCGCGCGTCGGGCCATAGCGTCCGAGGGTCCCCCCGCCGTGCCGCCGTGTGGGCGAGCCAGCCCATATCGCCGTGATAGCCGCGGTCGATGTACTCCGCGAGATCGGCGCGCGCCGCCTCGGCGAGCCGCGCTTCGGCAAACCCGACCGCGTCAAAGCCCATCGCAAGCGCCTGCGCCCGGATCGCCTCGCGGATCGCGGCAGTCATGCACTACGGGCCAGTAATTCGGCCCACTGATCTTGCGAGCCAGTCTCCTTCCACCGCAGTCCCGGCGAAAGCCGGGACCCACCATTCAACCGCTCGTTCAGCTGACATGTGGGTCCCGGCTTTCGCCGGGACGCCGGACGCAAGGCGGGCAAGCTCGTGAGAAGAAGAAACGGCATGGGACTTGTATCTCAGCCGCGGCCGCGATAGGGAGGGACACCGGGATCGGGCAACCACAGCTCTGAAGGCGGGTCGCCAGTCTGGTAGAATACGTCGATCGGGATGCCGCCGCGTGGGTACCAATAGCCGCCAACGCGCAGCCAACGCGGCGACAAAGCCGTGACCAGCCGGTGCGCGATTTTCAGCGTGCAATCCTCGTGAAAGGCGGCGTGGTTGCGGAACGAGCCGAGAAATAATTTAAGCGATTTGCTTTCGAGGATCAGCGCCTCGGGGGCGTAATCGATGACGAAATGCGCGAAATCGGGCTGGCCGGTCACCGGACACAGCGCGGTGAATTCTGGGCAGGTGAAGCGGACGAGATAGGTGAGGCCCGGATGCGGGTTGGGCACCGTGTCGAGCGCCGCGTCCTCGGGTGAGGCTGGCAACGGCGCCGGCCGGCCGAGGACCGGTTCGCTCGTCACGGCGCGGCTCCGCCGAAGGCGAAATCGGCGAGCCCGCCACCCGGGATGGCGCCGCGCAAGGCCCGCATCAAATCGGCGTAATAGGTCAGATTGTGCGTCGTCAGCAACATGCTCGCCAGGATCTCGCCTGATTTGGTGAGATGGTGGAGATAGGCGCGGCTGAAGCCGGTGCAAGCCGGGCACCGGCATTCCGGGTCAAGCGGCGCCGGGTCGTCGGCATGGCGGGCGTTGCGCAAATTGAGCGTGCCGTCGCGGGTGAAGGCCTGCGCGGTGCGGCCGGAGCGGGTCGGCAACACGCAATCGAACATGTCGATCCCGCGCCTGACCGCGCCGACCAGATCGGCGGGCTTGCCGACGCCCATCAGGTAACGGGGGCGGTCCTCCGGCAACGCCGGCGCGGTCGCGTCGACTATAGCGAAGGTGGTCTCCTGACCTTCGCCGATCGCCAGCCCGCCGATCGCATAGCCGTCGAAGCCGATCTCGATGAGCCGCGCCGCCGAGCGCTGCCGCAGATCGGCATGAACCCCACCCTGCACGATGCCAAAGATCCCGTGCCCGGGCCGCGGCACGAAGGCATGACGCGAGCGCTCGGCCCAGCGCATTGACAATTCCATCGAGGCTTCGACCGCCTCGCGTTCGGTGGGAAAGGGGGTGCATTCGTCCAGGGCCATCGTGATGTCGGCGCCGAGCAAATGCTGGATCTCGATTGAGTGCTCCGGGGTCAGCAGATGCCGGCTGCCGTCGAGATGCGAGCGGAACTCGACGCCGTCCTCACCAATCTTTCGCAACGATGCCAGCGACATGACCTGGAAGCCGCCGGAATCGGTCAGGATCGCGTAGGGCCAGTTCATGAAACGATGCA
>VAZR01000131.1 GCA_005888515.1 Alphaproteobacteria bacterium
CTTCACCGCCCGCAGCTGGCTCGTATTGTAGGCGAAGAACAAAAACAACGCGGCGACCACCAGGACGACCGCGCCCATCACGGTCTCGAGCACATTCCCTTTCATCGAGCGGTTCCGCGGCTGTCGTCAGGCAGGAGGTCGGCTTGTCACGGCACCCACGGCTCGTAATCGCCGGTGGCCGGAGGACGGTGCCCGCCGCGCAGCACCGAGCCGGGCGGGTGGTAGGCTTGCGGCGTTCCGGTCAAGTTCGGCTGGTGCGGCTTTTCCCAGGAATAACGCGGGTGCGGCTGCGGCACCTCGTTGACCGTGTGGTGCAGCCAGCCATGCCATTCCGGCGGCACTTTCGAACCCTCCGGCTCGCCATTGTAGATGACCCAGCGCCGCTCGCGGCTGAAGCGGCCGGCGCCGAGCCGCTGCGGCTTGTCGCCCTTGAGCCGATAGTAGCGGTTGCCGTAGGGGTCGGTGCCCACCAGCTCGCCGCGCAGCCAGGTCAGAATTCGTGTGCCGAGCGTTGCGCCCATTCATCTCTATCCGTCGCGCGGGCGCGGACTATTGCACCCTATCCGTCGCGCGGGCGCGGACTATTGCACCGCCCCGCATCGAGCAATAACAGATACTTACCGGACCTTTTCGGGGTCATTCCATCATCATCACCACCGTCGTGAGGTTGTTCGCGGTTCACGGCTATGGATATATTAGTGTCGGGCAATCAGTCAAAAGAAAGCCCGCCATCGCGAGCGGCGGACCTGGCGTCCTATCATCGCCTTTTGTCCCGTCCCGTTTCCGGGTTGTAATCGCGCGTCCAGTGCCAATTTGGGTGCCACTCCCTAGCCTAGCTTGGCGAGCCAAAACACATGTGCCGGCGCGGGTCGCCGCGGTCGAGGAAGAGGGCGTGCCGCCCTGGCTGTGGCGCCGCACCGTCGACGAAGCGGCGCTCGCGCTGTTGCCCAAGGGCGAGCGCAGCTGCGGCGAGACCAGCGCCAGGCAATGCTTCGACCGGCTCGCCGGCACCTGGACCTACTGGGCGTGGAAGGGCGGCTATTTCGATAGCGAGGATGACGCCCGCGCCTTTTTCGACGAGCTGCGACTGATGCTGGCGCGCCAGATGGGCGCGCCGAACTCGCCGCAATGGTTCAACACCGGACTGTACTGGGCCTACGGCATCGATGGGCCGGCGCAGGGCCACTACTACGTCGATTACCGCACCGGCAAATTGCGCGCCTCCGAAAGCGCCTACGAGCACCCGCAGCCGCACGCCTGCTTTATCCAGTCGGTCGCCGACGATCTCGTCAACGAAGGCGGCATCATGGATCTGTGGGTGCGCGAGGCGCGGCTGTTCAAATACGGCTCGGGCACCGGCTCCAATTTCTCCTGCCTGCGCGGCGATGGCGAAAGGTTGTCGGGCGGCGGGCGGTCCTCCGGGCTGATGAGTTTTCTGAAGATCGGCGACCGCGCCGCCGGTGCGATCAAATCCGGCGGCACGACAAGGCGCGCCGCCAAGATGGTCATCGTCGACGCCGACCATCCCGACATCGAGGACTACATCGACTGGAAGGTCATCGAGGAGCAGAAGGTCGCGGCGCTCGTCAGCGGCTCGAAACTTGCGGCCAAGCATTTGAACCAGATCATGGCCGCCTGCCGCGAGGAGGCTGAAGACCCGTTCGACCCGGCGAAGAACCCGGTCTTGAAGCGCGAGATCCGCGCCGCGCGCCGGGTCATGATCCCGGAAAACTATGTCCAGCGGGTGATCCAGTTCGCCCGGCAGGGCTATGCCGCAATCGACTTCCGCACCTACGACACCGATTGGGATTCGGAAGCCTATCTGACCGTCGCCGGCCAGAACTCGAATAATTCGGTGCGGGTCACCAACGATTTCCTCGAAAAGGTCCAATCCGGCGCCGATTGGCATCTCGTCCGCCGCACCGATCGCAAGGTGTCAAAGACCCTGCCGGCCGCCGAATTGTGGGATCGCATCGCGCACGCCGCCTGGGCCTCGGCCGATCCCGGGCTCCAGTTCGACAGCACGATCAACGACTGGCACACCTGCTCGGAGAGCGGCCGGATCAACGCGTCGAACCCGTGCTCGGAATACATGTTCCTCGACGACACGGCGTGCAATCTGGCCTCGTTGAACCTGCTGACGTTCCGGCAGCAAGACGGCACCTTCGCGGTCGAGGATTTCCGGCACGCGGTCCGGCTGTGGACCCTGGTGCTCGAGATCTCGGTGATGATGGCGCAGTTTCCGTCGAAGGAGATCGCGCGCCTCAGCTACGCCTACCGCACCTTGGGCCTCGGCTACGCCAACCTCGGCGGGCTGCTGATGGCGATGGGCATTGCCTATGACAGCGATGCCGGCCGAGCGATGGCCGCTGCGGTCACCGCGCTCCTGACCGGCACGAGCTACGCCACCTCGGCCGAGATGGCCGGCGAGCTCGGCGCCTTCTCCCAATTCGAGAAGAACCGCGAGGCGATGCTGCGGGTCATCCGTAATCATCGCCGCGCCGCGCATGGCGAGACGACCGGGTATGAGCGGCTGGCGATCCCGCCGGTGCCGCTCGACGCCGCCAATTGCCCGGACCATCCGCTCACCCTGGCGGCGCGCGCCGCATGGGATGCGGCGCTGGCGCTGGGCGAGAAGCACGGCTTCCGCAACGCCCAGACGACGGTCATCGCCCCGACCGGCACGATCGGCCTGGTGATGGATTGCGACACGACCGGCATCGAGCCCGATTTCGCGCTGGTCAAATTCAAGAAGCTGGCCGGCGGCGGCTATTTCAAGATCATCAACCGGCTGGTGCCGCAGGCCTTGCAGACGCTCGGCTATGGCGAAGCCGAGATCGCCGCGATCGAGCGCTACGCGCTGGGCCACGGCACGCTGAAAGACGCGCCGGCGATCAACCACGACACGCTGGCCGAGAAGGGCTTCGACGAGACCGCGCTCGCCGCCGTCGAGGCGGCGCTCGGCTCCGCGTTCGACATCAAGTTCGCCTTCAACAAATGGACCCTCGGCGAAGCCTTCTGCATCGAGCGTCTTGGGATCGCGCCCGATCGCCTGATGGAATCTGGCTTCGACCTGCTTACCGAGCTCGGCTTCTCGCGCGCCGATATCGAAGCCGCCAACACCTATTGCTGCGGCGCGATGACCCTGGAAGGCGCGCCGCGCCTGCAATCGGAGCACCTCGCGGTATTCGATTGCGCCAACCCGTGCGGCCGCAACGGCACGCGCTGCATCTCGGTCGACGGGCACATCCGCATGATGGCGGCCGCGCAGCCCTTCATCACCGGCGCGATCTCGAAAACCATCAACATGCCGAACTCGGCGACGATCGCGGATTGCAAGAACGCCTACATGCTGTCCTGGCGGCTCGGGCTGAAGGCGACTGCGCTGTACCGCGACGGCTCGAAGCTGTCGCAGCCGCTTGCCTCGAACCTGTTCGGCGAGGACGAGGACGCCGAGGAGCAGGCGGCCGAGCTCTATCAGCTGTCACCGGCGGAACGCACGCCGATTGTCGCGGAGCGCATCGTCGAGCGCGTCATCGAGCGGGTGGTCAGCCGCGCCGAGCGGCGCCGCCTGCCGAACCGGCGCAAGGGCTATACGCAGAAGGCGATGGTCGGCGGCCACAAGGTCTATCTGCGCACCGGCGAGTGGGAGGACGGCCGGCTCGCCGAAGTCTTTATCGACATGCACAAGGAAGGCTCGGGCTTCCGATCGCTGATGAACAATTTCGCGATCGCGATTTCGCTGGGCCTGCAATACGGCGTGCCGCTCGAGGAGTTCGTCGAGGCCTTCACCTTCACCCGCTTCGAGCCGTCCGGCGTCGTCGAGGGCAACGAAACGATCAAGATGGCCACCTCG
>VAZR01000132.1 GCA_005888515.1 Alphaproteobacteria bacterium
CGTTTCTGTCCCCCGAGCGGGCCGGGGTGCACAACCCGGCGATGATCCGGCCACCGACGCAACAGGATTTGGAGTTCCTGACCGCGCGACGGGCCGGCGTGACATTGATCAGCTTGGCGCCGGAGAGCGTCCCGGCCGACTTTATCGCCGAGCTCGCCGGTGCCGGGGTTCGCGTCGCGCTCGGCCATTCGATGGCCACCTACGCCGAGACCCGCGCCGCGCTGGCGGAAGGCCTGACCGGTTTTACGCATTTGTTCAACGCGATGCGGCCCTTGGCGAGCCGCGAGCCCGGCCCAATCGCCGCCGCGCTCGAAACGCCCGGCGCATTCTACGGGCTGATTGCCGATGGCGAGCACGTCGCGCCGCCAATGCTGCGCCTCGCGTTGCGCGGCCTCGGCCAGGCGATGTTGGTGAGCGACGCGATGCCGCCGGTCGGCGGCAGCCGGACCGAGTTCATGCTCGGCGGCAAGCGGATCCTCGCGCGCGCCGGTCGCTTGGCGACCGAGGACGGCACCCTCGCCGGCGCCGCGCTCGATATGGCAAGCGCGGTGCGCAACTGCGTCAAGCTGCTTGATCTCGAGCTGCCCGATGCGCTCCGCCTGGCGAGCATGGCGCCGGCGGCGTTTCTCGGTATCGCCGACCGGCTCGGCCATCTGCGGCCGGGCTATCGCGCCGATCTGGTGGCGCTCGACCCGGCCGAGATGACCGTGCTCGCGAGCTGGACCGCTGGCGCGGAGAACCCGTTCTGACGATGTTTAATAGTAGTTCGGGCGGCAGTGGCCGGGCACCCAATGGCCCCAGCGGTTCCAATGCGCCGGCACCCAGTGCCCACCCCAGCCGCAGCCGCGATAGGCAACAGGCCGCGGGTAATAGTAATAGGGGTAATAATAGGCCGGGGTGTAGTAACCCCAGCCGTACGGCGCGCTGACGCCCACAAACATCCGTGCCTGAGCCGGAGCCGATAAAAGACCGGCGGTGCCGATCGCAAGAGCGGCGACAGCGGCCAAGCCGAGCCGCTTGATCCAGGGCCTCTTTGCAGCAATAAACATTGCGAACCTCGTCCTCTGCATCGGGATGCCCGAAGCGCTCGGGCATTGCAGCGGAGAATACGCAACCTTGACGCGCACTATCCCTGCCGAAATGTATGAACTTCGGCCGATAATTCTTGGTATTTGCTGGGTTTTGCCGGCGTCGGGCGCCAGCGGCCATACGGCTTACAACAAGCTGGCCGCGCGCAAACGGAAGCGATGTATTTATTAAACCCTCAGCCGTAAATTCGGGGATCGCTTGAATCCGGCAGCCCGCAAAGGTATTTATCGGCGCGACACCCGCAACGCCCGCTCCCGATTTAACCAGGACCGGCCTGTGCCGTCCGCGTTGCGCGTGCTCGCCGTACAGGGGCCAGAATGGAAGCGCTTTTCAGCGATTATGAAGCAATAAGAAAATCCGGCCTGTTCGACCCCGAGCATTACGTTAAGAGCTATCCGGATGTCGCGGAGCGCAATGTCGATCCGCTCGTCCATTATCTCGAGGAGGGGGCGCACGAAGGCCGCGATCCGCATCCCGATTTCGATACCGGCTTTTATCTTGAGCAGTGCAAGCAGCGCGGCGAGGAGCCGGCCAATCCGTTATTGCATTATCTGCTGATCGGCGCAGCGCGCGGCTTTAAAACCAAGCGAGACGGCGATGCGCCGGCAGCCGCCGCGGCGCCCGATGGGAACGTCAAAGCACCGATCCTCGTCGCGGTCGAGTCGCTCGGGGTTGCCGGGACGCCGGATGGCGGCTCGCGACTGTCGATCAACGGCTGGGCCCTGGCGACCGCCGCGATCAGCGAAATCTCCGCCGCGATCGACGGGACCATCGTCGGCAGGGCGACCTATGGTCTTGCGCGTCCGGATATCGGCAGGCTCTATCCCGGCCGCGATCACGCCGGGAATTCTGGATTCATCCTGAGCTTCGATCTGCCGAGGGCGGCCGGCGGCACGATCGAGCCGTTGCTGACCGTACGCACCGCCGAAGGCGAAGTCGGCCGGCGGCCATTGCGTGTCGATATCCCGCCGCAGGAGGTGGAAGTTCCGGCGGTCGACCCGCTCTCGCGAGGCCCCGCCGAGCCCGCCATATTCGATCGGCCGCCGATGGAGCTCTATCTCGACGATGCGACCGTCGACCGGAGCGGCATCTTGCGCGTCGAGGGGTGGGTCGTCTGTCTCGTGCAGATCGAGTCGGTTGAGGTCTTCGTCGACGGCGAGCGCATCGGCGAGGCCGAATTCGGTCGGGTGCGCGATGACGTCGAGACGGTCAGGGCGGATTACCCGAATGCCCGCTTCTCCGGCTTTATGCTGGTCAGCGATATCGGCCGGCTCGGCGCAGGACGGAAAACCGTAACGGTATGGGCATTGGCCCGGACCGGGATCATGCGCGAGGAGACGGCCGGGATCGAAATTCCCAAGCTGTCACGAACCCGCCCTGCGGAACCCGGCGACAATTTTCACCATCATTGCGACGAGATCGCGCTGACGACAGCCGGCGAGATCGCTCTCAAGGGCTGGGCGGTGTGTCCGTCGCCGGCCGCCACGATCAAGGTGCTGCTCGACGGTGAGGAAATCGGTGACGCTGAACTCGGCATGGAGCGGGCCGATGTCGGCAACCTGTTCCCGAGCCTGCCGCATGCCCGCCAATCCGGGTTCGCCTTCGCCCGTCAGACCGGCCGAGCCCTGCGCGATGAGCACCTGGTCACGCTGCAGCTGCGCCGCGCCGACGGCGATATCCACGAGATCGCTCTGCCGGTGCGCGCCACCGAGGTGGCGCGGGCACCAGCGAGCGCGGCAGGTGGTATCGCCGGCGACGCGCAACGCAAACTGCATCTCGACGAGCCGGCCCTGGTCGGCGGGTCGATGGGGATGCCGCTGCGCGGCAATCTCGAAATCAGCGGCTGGGCCTTGGCGCGAGCCGGCGTCGCGGCGATCGAGATCGCGATCGACGGCAGACCGATGGCGAATGCCGATTACGGCGTGCGGCGCCTCGACATCCAGGCGAGCTTTCCGGATTGGGAGAACGCCCTCGCCAGTGGTTTTCTCGCGCTGGTGCCGCACCGCGCCTTGCCGAAAGGCGACCACCGGGTATCGGTGACGTTGCGCGACAAATCCGGCCAGACGGCGCGGCTTGAATTCGGCATCCAAGTCGAGGAGCTGTCCGAGACATCCGGCCCGTGGGCGTTGCGCCGCAAGATGCCGCGCGCCGAGATCGATATCGGCCAGCGGCTGCTCGAACGGTGTCAATGGCAGCCGAGATTCCAGCTTGCGATGGCGATCGGCGGCGGCGAGGCCACGCTCCGCGGCGCTTGCAAAACAATCGCCTCGCTCCGCGCCCAGGTCTATCAGAATTGGCGGCTGATTGTTGCCGCTGAGCCGGGCGCGTCAGCCGAACGGGGATTACGTGCGGCGCTCGACAGCCTTGCCGGCCGGGTCGAAACGGTACGCAGCCTAACGCCGCAGACGTTACTCCCCGACGATGAAAATGCGGCGTTCTTCCTGAACCCGGCGAGCGGTCAGGTCGAGGCGTTCTTCAAGCCGCAATGGTCGCCCGATCTGATGCTGTCGACCAATTATGTCGGCCGGCTATGGGGCGCCCGCGCCGATCTCGTCCGCGCGATCGCCGGCCCGACGGACGAGCTGCTGCGCTACGGCGATTACGATCTGGCGCTGCGCTGCACCGAGCAGGCCAAGGCGATCCGGCACGTCCCCGCGGTGTTGTGCGAGCGGGGCGAAACGAATGACGATGCCGGAAAGCATGACCAAGCGGCGCTCGAACGGGCGCTCCAACGGCGCGCCATCGCTGGCGAGGTCCATCCCGGTCTCATTACCGGCACCTACCGCGTGAAACGCGCGCTGACCACCAAAGGGCTCGTCTCGATCATCATCCCGACCTGCGCGGCTCAGGGTATGATCAAGACCTGCATCGAGACATTGCGCCGGCTCACCGCCTACAAGAATTACGAGATCGTCTGCATCGAGAATATCCCGCCGGCCGACCGGAAATGGCGCACATGGTTGAAGCGCAATGCCGACCGGGTCGTCTCGACGACCGAGCCGTACAACTGGTCGCGCTTCAACAATCTCGCGGTCACCGCGGCCCAGGGCGAATTCCTGCTGTTCCTGAACGATGATATCGAGATCCTCGACCCGGACTGGCTTGACACGCTTCTCGCAGAGGCGCAGCGCCCGGAGGTCGGCGCGGTCGGTCCGCTGCTACTCTACCCCGACCGGCGAGTCCAGCATGCCGGCCTGTTCCTGGCGGCGATGGGCCAGGGCCGCCATGCCTTCCGCTACCTTACGGAAGACCAGCCCGGCTATTTCGGACTGGCGCGCACCCAGCGTAACGTCATCGCGCTGACCGGCGCGTGCCTGATGACCCCGCGCGAAACCTTCGACAGCCTCGGCGGCTTCAACGAGGCGCACCTCGTCGTCAACAACGATCTCGATTACTGCCTGCGGATCCGCGAACAGGGGCTCAATGCGGTGTTCACCCCGCATACTCGTCTCATTCATCACGAGGCGGTCAGCCGTGCCGGCATGCCCGACGAGTACGATGCCGCCGTCTTCGACAGCAAATGGCGTGACCTGTTTCTCGCCGGCGACCCGTTTCTCAGCCCGCATCTGGCGCGGAACCAGGACGATTTCTCGCCCGACGGCGAGCCGAACCAGGTGCTGGTCGCTGGCGGGCCGGTGTTGCAGCGCGACGAAATCCGCAAAATCCTGGTGGTCAAGCTCGACCATATCGGCGATTGCATCATCGCCTTTCCGGCGCTGCGCCGCCTGAAGCAGTGTTTCCCGAATGCACGGATCACCGTCCTGACCTCGCGCGCCTCGCAATCCGTATGGGCGTTGGAGCCGAGCGTCACCGAGACGATCGAGTTCGATTTCTTCCACGCGCGCTCGGCGCTGGGTGAACTCAAACTGTCCGACACCGATTGGCGGAAACTGCGCGAGCGCCTGCTGCCCGAGCAATTCGATCTTGCGGTCGATCTGCGCAAGCACCCCGAGACACGGACGGTATTGCAGCACACCGGCGCGCGCTATCTCGCCGGGTTCGACCATCGCAACCTGTTCGCCTGGCTGGACATTGCGATCGATTGGGGCGGCGATCAGGCGTTTGCGCGCAAACGCCAGCATACCGCCGACGATCTGATCAACCTGGTCGATGCGATCGCCGCCGCCTGCGAGAGCGATCGCCAGGTGATCGCCGCGCCGCCGCGAAACCTGCCGCCTGCGCTTGCACGCAAGCTCGATAAGCTGGCCGGCAAGGCCCTAATTTGCGTGCACCCGGCCGCCGGCAACGCGATGAAGCAGTGGCCGGTCGAATACTTCGCCTCGGTCCTTGATCGCCTGATCGAGGCCGACGGCGCGCAGATCGTGCTCGTCGGCGCCCCTGGCGAGGAGGCCGTCGCCGACGAGCTGTTGAGCGGCCTGCGCCATCCCGAAGCGGTCACCTCGCTGATCGGGAAATTGCCGCTCGCCGATCTGCCGGCCCTGTTGGCCCGCGCATCGCTGTTTCTCGGCAACGACAGCGGGCCGAAGCATATTGCCGCCGGGCTCGGCGTGCCGACGGTCGGGATCCATTCCGGCACGGTGGATGTCCGCGAATGGGGGCCGATCGGCCCAAACGCCGTCGCGGTGGTTCGCGAGATGGTGTGCTCGCCCTGCTACCTGTCGAACCCCGAAGATTGCCGCCGAGGGTTGGCCTGCCTGCGGCAACTGTCACCCGAGACGGTCTACGACGCCTGCCGGCGGCTGTTGCTGCTCAGCGCGCCCGCGCAGCCGGCTAAGACTGTCGCCCCCCGGGCTGTCCGCCCGGCGCGCCGCGCCGTTCGGATGGCGAGGCAATCGGCCGCAGACTTGGCCGCCGCCAACCCGCGCTAGCCCCTTTTCCACCTCGCTTCGCTCAAAGGCCTCTCTCCGCTTTACCCCATAGCCTCCCTCTCCCCGATTGCCGGAAGAGGGTTGGGGTGAGGGGCCTTCGGCACGTCCCTTGCGTGAGCCCCCTAGGCCTGGGGGCTCGCGAGACTTTTCGCTTTACCAAAGGGATCGCGTAAGCTCGATTAGAGAGAACAGGACGAACAGGGGGATCGATGCCCGGTATTGCCGCAAAGTTGCGTTTGGCGGGCGCGCTGGTCGGGATTGCGCTGCTCGCGGCCCCTGGGGCTGGCTGGGCACAGGCGCCGGCAAAGACACTCCGCTTCATCCCCCAAGCCGATCTCCGCAGCATCGACCCGATCTGGACGACCGCCTACGTCACCCGCAATTTCGGCTATCTCGTCTTCGACACGCTGTTCGCGCTCGACAAGGAGTTTAAGGTCCAGCCGCAGATGGCCGAGAGCTGGACCGCCAGCGACGACAAGCTGACCTACAAAATCACGTTGCGCGACGGTCTTAAATGGCATGACGGGCAGCCGGTGCGCGCCGCCGACTGCATCGCCTCGATCGAGCGCTGGGCCAAGCGCGACCAGTTCGGGCAGAAGATGATGGAAGCGGTCGCCTCGATGACCCCCGATGGTGACAAGAGCTTTACGATCGCATTGAAGGCGCCGTTTCCGCTGCTGCTCAATGCCCTCGGCAAACTGTCGAGCAACGTGCCGTTCATGATGCCGGAGCGGCTCG
>VAZR01000133.1 GCA_005888515.1 Alphaproteobacteria bacterium
AGCGTGATCTCGCGCGCCCCCGCCGCAACCAGCCGCCGCGCCTCGGCAATGATTTCGGCCGCCGGTCGCGAATATTCGGCGCCGCGGGTATAGGGCACGACACAGAAGGTGCAGAATTTATCGCAGCCTTCTTGCACCGTGAGGAACGCGCTGACCCCGGGCGCGGTCATGCTCTCGGGCAGGGAATCGAATTTCGGCTCGGCCGGAAAGCTCGTGTCGAGAACGCCATCGTCGAGCGTGTCGAGGGCCCGCGCCACCATCTCGGGCAGCCGATGATAGGCTTGCGGACCGAACACGATATCGACAAACGGCGCCCGCCGCCGGATCTCCTCGCCCTCGGCCTGGGCGACGCACCCCGCCACCGCGACCAGCATTCGCTCGCCCTGCCGCTCGCGCGCCCGTTTCAGGCGGCGGATTGCGCCGAGTTCCGAGAACACCTTCTCCGCCGCCTTTTCGCGGATGTGACAGGTGTTCAGGATGACCAGATCGGCACCGTCGGCGCTCGCCGCCGGGAGATAGCCGAGGGGCGCCATCAGATCTGCCATTCGTGCCGAGTCATAAACGTTCATCTGACAGCCAAAGGTCTTGATAAACAGACGCTTCTGCATCGGCCGCGCCGGCAAGCCCGCTTCTGACCCGATCCTCGCAATAGCGCGCCAGCATCTTGCGCGAGCCGCAAGCCGCCAACGTCGTTGCCGGGTGGAACTCGACGACGATTTCGATCGAGCCAAGGCCCAGAAGCCGCCACAAATGCGGCGCCATCGGCATCGCCCCATACCAGGCGAACAATGGCCGGTAGCGGCGGCCGATCGGCATGCTGTTGAGCCTCGTATAGGCGATCGAGACGGGCTGCACCGTGACCGGGCCGGTTGCCGAATGATCGGCGACGCTGAACAGCGCGCTCTTAAACGGGAGAACGCGGTTGCCGTCGCCGCTCGTTCCCTCCGGGAACAGGATCAGCGCCTCCTTGGCGGCGAGCCGCCCGGCGATGCTGTCGCGCTGCTGCGCAGTGCTGCGCACCTGTCGGTCGATAAAGACCGAGCGCTGCAATTTGGCGAGCCAGCCGAACAATGGCCACGCCGCGACCTCGTGCTTGGCGATAAACGAGCCGGCGATCAGCGACCCGAAAATCGTTATATCGAGATAGGAGATGTGATTGGCAGCGAACAGCACCGGACGCGTTGCTGTCGGATGCCCGATCCGCCGCACCCTGAGACCGAGGATGCGGCAGCACCAGCGGTGATAAAACCGTGGAAAGGTCACGACCCAAGACTGCCGCAACATCAGCCCGACGGCCTGCACCGGCATCAGCAGCAGCGTGAAGGCGAAATAGATGGCCAGCCGCCACAACCGCAGCGTCGTCGAGCCCATGCGCTCTACGCCGCCCATGTTTCTTTCGATTGCCGCTCGTAATGGCGGGAATATTTTTCCGCGACGAGGTCGGTTTTGACCACGATGCAGACATCGGTGGTGTTGAATTGCTCGTCGATGACCGCACCGTCGCCGACGAAACCGCCCAGCCGCAGATAGCCTTTGATCAGTGGCGGCAATGCCGCGAGCGTGCGCACCGGGTCGATAGCCCCGATCTCGCGCCGCCGCATGTCGACATAGCGCTCCGGCAACGCTCGAGCCCGCAGGGCAGGCGGTGCCAAATGATGGTGGTAGAGGTAAGACAGCGGCACGGCCAGGGCGTCGGGATCGGTGCCGGGCAGGCTGGCGCAACCGAACATCACTGCTATGTCATAGTGAGAGACATAGGCGGCGATGCCGCTCCACAGCAATTGCATGACCGGCCGCGCGCGGTAGCCAGCATCGACACAGGAACGGCCGAGTTCGAGGATCTCGCCGGGATAGGCGATCAGCCGCGCGATGTCGTACTCGGCGGCCGAGTAGAAGCTGCCGTGGCGGGCCGCCGCCGCCCGCCGGATCAGCCGGTAGGTGCCGACGACGGCATCGAGCCCGCTGCCGCGGCTGTGGTCGAGCACCAGCAGATGATCGCAGATCGGGTCGAAGGCGTCGCTGTCGCGGCGCTGTTGTTCCATTCCGGGAAGCGGCCGGGCGCCGAGCCGCTCGTAAAAAATCCGATAGCGCAAGGCTTGCGCCGCATCGATGTCGGCGGCGCATTGCGCTAGCCGCACTTGCAACGGCCCCGAAGTGATATCGACGACGCGGCTGGCCGCGGCGGTGGTCGGGTGCAGCGCGGCCGGCGCCTCGACTGCCACGGCGGCCGGTTCGGCGGCGGTGCCGGTAATCACGTCGAACCGCTCCGGCAGAGAGACCGAACAGGCGAGAGCGGCGCAGGCGTTCGCGGCACGGCGCGATGCCGCGCCCGGCAAAAGTTCGGCATTATTCCCGATCCGGTTTGGCAGTGTCGCGCCGCGGCACGGCATAAAGTTCGAGACGATGACCGACCAGCTCGTACCCGAGCTCGTCAGCGATGAATTGCTGCAGTTTCTCGATCTGCTCGTTGCGGAACTCGACGACCCGGCCACTCTGCAAATCGATCAGGTGATCGTGATGCGCGCTCGGCATTTCCTCGTACCGCGAGCGCCCATCGCCGAAATCATGCCGCGCCAGGATGTTGGCCTCCTCAAACAGCCGTACCGTGCGATACACCGTGGCGATGCTGATGCGCGGATCGATCTCGGTCGCACGGCGATAGACCTGCTCGACATCGGGATGATCAGCCGAATCCGACAGCACGCGCGCGATCACGCGGCGTTGATCGGTCATCTTTAAGCCTTTGTCGAGACAGAGTTGCTCGAGGCGTGAGATCATCGCGTCGCGATCCGACCGCGGCTTATCCGGCGGTAGTATAGCCCAAACCAGTCGGACGGCCTATGGCGAGATCGGCAATCGCCGATCGCTCCCGGTTTCTCAAGCGCGGCCGCGCCGTGCTCGCGTCCCGAGCCCGATCTCCTTGGCCAGCCGGCTGCGCTGGCGCGCATAATTCGGCGCGACCATCGGGTAATCCGAGGACAGACCCCATCGCTCGCGATAGACCTCCGGGGTCATGTTGTAGGCGGTCTTCAGGTGCCGCTTCAGCATCTTGAGCTTTTTGCCGTCTTCCAAGCAGACGATGTAATCGGGCTGAACCGACTTTTTGACGCTGACCGCCGGCTGCGGCCGCGCCGCCGGAGTCGCCGGGGCGGTGCCGATATTGGCCAACGAGCTATAGATTTGATTTATCAACTGCGGCAAATCGTTAACAGCCACGTTGTTGTTCGACACGTGCGCCGCCACGATTTCCGTCGTCAAGGCCAACAAATCATTGGCCTGTTCCGTGCTTTCCATCTTTCTGTTCCTGGAATTTATGTGACTGGCGAATGTAATTAATGGCCGCTGCCAGTGCAATACCATTGCTTGGTCAATCTTTTCCCGTTCGCAAGAGCATCGCAAGTTGCCGTTAACGCGAGCCGCAGCAATAAGCGAGTAGAGTTGCCAATCAGATCAGTTCAAATCGGGCGCCGTTCCCTGGTTACTGGACATCGCAGCAGCAACGCGTCGATCGTTTCACCCCCGCGCCGGTAATAGCGGGGGCGGCGGCCGACCGCGGCAAAGCCGGCCGCGGCGTAGAGACGGCGTGCGGCGGCATTGTCGGCGGCGACTTCGAGCACGGCCGAGGGCAGGCCACGTCGCACCGCTTCGTCGATCACGGCGCGCAGCAATGCTCGCCCGACACCGCCCCGGCGAAAATCCGGCAGCACTCCGAGCGACAGGATTTCGACTTCGTTGCCGAGATCGCGGGCCAACGCAAAGCCGACCGGCGTGTCGGCCTGCCAGGCTACAAAGCCGAACGCGCCCCTCAGCGCAAGAATGCGGCCAAGCGCCTCGGCATCCCACGGATCCTCGGGAAAGCAGCCGGCGTGCAGCAAGGCCAGAGGCTCGGCGGCGCCCGCCGGCAATGGGCTGATCGCGCAACTCACCGGCGCGCCGCCGTAGCCGGATCGCGCCGCTTTGGCAGCGTCACATCCGGCGGCCGCAGGTACAGCGGTCGCGCCAGGCTGCCGGCCGGATCGCGCGCGAACTGGTGCCGTGCCGCCATCAACACACCGCGCGCGTCGGGTGCCGAATCGGCGCCGGTCCGGTGACCGGCTCGGCGCTCGGGCGGTCGAACAGCTGCACGTAGAGATCATCGCGCCGGCTGTCGAGCGCGACCAGCACGGCTCCGGGAGTCCCAGTCTTATCAGGGAGCGCTGAGATAATCGCGGCAAAGCTGGTGACGCCGACCAGCCGCGCCTGCAGCGCCAGCGTGATGCCATGCGCCGCGCCGAGCCCGACACGGATGCCCGTGAAGCCGCCTGGCCCAACTGCCACGGCAACCGCGTCGAGCGCAGCGGTCTCCAGCGCGGCGGCTTGCATGACCCGGTCAATCATTGGCAACAGCGCCTCGGAATGGCCGTAGCGCAATTCCCGGCGCTCGGCCGCAAGCACGACGGCACCGCGGCCCAGCGCCACTGAACACGCCGAGCCGGCCGTATCGATCGCAAGCAGGGTAGGGCCGGTGCTTTTGTTCGATGTCACAAAAGATCGGATCCGGCCGGGGATCCCTCTAGACCGCGCACACCTCGCGGACTTCGGGAATGTAATGGCGCAGCATGTTCTCGATCCCCGCCTTCAAGGTCGCGGTCGAGCTCGGGCAGCCGGAACACGAGCCCTGCATGTGCAGGTAGACAACGCCGTCCTCAAAATCGTGGAAGATGATGTCGCCGCCATCCATCGCCACCGCCGGTCGCACCCGAGTCTCGAGCAATTCCTTGATCTGGCTGACGACCTCGTCTTCTTCCCCGTCGCCTTCAGCAGAATCTGCCGCCGCCGCATCGGCCAGGATGACCGGCCGCCCGGCGGTGAAATGTTCCATGATCGCGGCCAGCACGGCCGGCTTCAGCTGATGCCAATCACTGTCGCCGTTCTTGCTGACGGTGATGAAGTCGGCGCCGAGAAACACGCCGGTCACTTCCGGCAATGCGAACAGCCGTTCGGCAAGCGGCGAGCGCGCCGCCGAGCCCGCTTCGGTGAAATTGGCGGTGCCCGATTCCATTACGGTGCAGCCCGGCAGAAATTTCAGGGTGGCCGGATTCGGCGTCTGCTCGGTCTGAATGAACATCGGGGGGCTCCGCGGCGGCTTTAAGGAAGACGAGGCGCCTTAAGCATGGGGTTTTGGCGCGCGGAATCAAGCCTGTTCCGCGGGTTTCCGGCGATCTCCGACGCGGCTTTAATTCCGCGGTTGCATTATGAGAACAAAAAGAGTACATCAGGTCCAGGCGGTGCGTTGCGCAGTGGGGCCGCCTATGGAATAAGGAGGAGCGGGATCATGCAGAGCGCGTTGCGCCTATTGGACAGAGATATGATGGACAAGCAGCGGGCTTTGGATGCGGCGCTGGGGCAGATCGAGCGTGCCTTTGGCAAGGGCTCGATCATGAAGCTCGGCTCGCGCGAGGCGGCCTCCGACATCGACGTGATCTCGACCGGCTCGCTCGGTCTGGACATCGCGCTCGGCATCGGCGGCTTGCCGCGCGGCCGCGTCATCGAGATCTACGGACCGGAAAGCTCGGGCAAGACGACGCTGGCTTTGCATGTCATCGCCGAGGCGCAGAAGACCGGCGGCACTTGCGCCTTTATCGACGCCGAACACGCGCTCGATCCGGCCTATGCCAGAAAGCTCGGGGTCGATGTCGATAATCTCTTGATCTCACAGCCCGATGCCGGCGAGCAGGCGCTCGAGATCGCGGATACGCTGGTGCGTTCGGGGGCGATCGATGTGCTGGTCGTCGATTCGGTGGCGGCGTTGGTGCCGCGCGCCGAACTCGAAGGCGAGATGGGCGACAGCCATATGGGGCTGCACGCCCGGCTGATGAGCCAGGCGCTGCGCAAGCTGACCGGCTCGATCTCGCGCTCGCGCTGCATGGTGATCTTCATCAATCAGATCCGCATGAAAATCGGCGTGATGTTCGGCAACCCGGAAACGACGACCGGCGGTCAGGCGCTGAAATTCTATGCCTCGGTGCGGCTCGACATCCGCCGCATCGGCGCGATCAAGGACCGCGATCAGGTGATCGGTAACCAGACCCGGGTCAAGGTGGTCAAGAAC